>JAEYYQ010000308.1 GCA_023428365.1 Pseudomonadota bacterium
GGCGTGGCGTGCGCGCGCACGACAACGGGCCCGGAAGGTAAGTCCACGCAACGCCAGCTCCCAATATCTCCCGGTCAGTTTTGCAATAGTCGCAGACTTGACGCGATTGCGCGGCACACCGCATACCGAAACGCAACGACGAGGAAACCGATGATCGCGCACGCCTACGACATCGAGATCCTGCATCGCACGGCCGGGCCGAGAAGCGAGGACTGCCACGGCTGGTGTTTCGGACTGCCGCCTGGCATCGATCCGAAACAGTGGCCGCTCGATCCGATCAGCGGCTATCCGCTCATGCACGGCTTCACCGTGCGTTTGCCGGAGGACTACCGCTGTCACGGCCCGGACATCGTAGCTTTGAGCTTCTTCGCCACCGCCGCGGATCAGAACGACGGCGGTGCGAGCGTAAGGCAGCCGCTTTACGACGCCGTGATTGGAGCCGGCGGTGTTCCTGCAGATCAGGATCTCGTACAGTTCTACACTGCGGCACAGTCAGCACATCCGCGCCTCCATCGCATGAAGGACATCCTCGGCTAGGAGTATGCTGTCATCCTCCTGACCGCCCAGGAGTTCGCCGGACCGTTCTGTCCGCCGCCCCAGCAGAGCGCGAGCATATTCCTGCGCGCCAAGGATCGTCCCGGCTGGTTGGATTCGGGTGCGCGAAGCTTCTTCAAATTTTCCGCCGTGCCGGAGACCTTCGCCGAGCAGGACAGTCACTACTTCAAGCCCCTGTTCGGCAGCACGCCCGATGGCACGCTCGTCTGGAACCGAGAGATCCGCCTCGCAGTCCGCACGTGTGATCCCAATGCCGGCAAGGCGCCGATGGAGGATTTCGGCGACGGTACATCGTCGGGATACGTCAGCCACTTCTACTGGGCCGATGGCATCGCGAAGACGGAGAACTATCGCCTGCACGACTGGGCCGAAGATCACAAGCCGAACCACATCGGTGGCACCATGCGGCCGATCCAGGCGGTGCCGGAGTTCAGCCCGTACTACATCGGTATCGAGGAATACTTCGGCGGCTACAATTTCGGCGGCGGCAATGCGCAGCTCGACTTTCGGGACATGAAGTTCGACTGGGCGTGCGGATAGCGCCTCACGCTTAGATTGGATGATCACCGTTTGTCGGCGTTCGCACTTCCTTGCGTGATCAGCCGCGAGCTGCGCTGGTCGCGCATATGGATCCAGAGCCAGTTCATGGCGACGCTGAGCCGGTTGCGCACGCCGATCAGGAAGTAGATGTGAGCAAGCCCCCACATCCACCAGGCCAGCGCGCCGCGCAGCTTGATGCGGCCGAAGTCGATCACCGCCAGCCGCTTGCCGATCGTCGCCAGGCTGCCTGCATGCTTGTAGCGAAACGCAGCACCCCCGGTCTTTCCGTGTAGTCGCGCTTTGATCGTAGCAGCGACGTACTTTCCCTGCTGTTTGGCGGCGGGTGCGATCCCCGGAACCGGTGAACCATCCGGCGCGGTTACCGCAGCAGTGTCGCCGATGACGAAGATCTCCGGATGTCCGGGTACTGAGAGATCGGGCTCGACCTTGACGCGGCCGGCGCGATCGACAGGTGCACCCAACCATTCGCCAGCCGGGGACGCCTGAACGCCGGCTGCCCAGATAATGGTGGCCGCTGCCAGCGTCTTGTCACCATAGACGACCCCGTCGGCTGTGCACGCCGATACCGGATGACCAAGCTCCACTTCGACGCAAATGCTCTCCAGTGATCGCTGTGCATAAGCGGAGAGGTCCTCGGTGAAACCAGAAAGCACGCGCGTTCCGCCCTCGATCAACACCACGCGCGCCTGCCGCGTGTCGATACGGCGGAAGTCACGCGGCAGTGTCACCCGCGCCAGTTCGGCAATGGTGCCGGCAAGCTCGACGCCCGTCGGACCGGCGCCGATGATCACGAAGGTAAGCAGCGCCGCCTGACGTTGCGGGTCGGTCTCCCGTTCGGCCCTCTCGAACGCGATCAGAATCCGGCGCCGAATGGTGGTGGCGTCCTCCAATGTCTTGAGGCCTGGCGCGAACAGTTCCCAGTCGTCGTGACCGAAGTAAGCGTGCCGCGCGCCCGTAGCCAACACCAGTGTATCGTAGGTAAGTGTCGTGCCGTCATCGAGAAACACGCGGCGGGCGCCCTTGTCGATACCCTCAACTGTAGCCAGCAGCGTCGTCACCTCGGCCCTCTTACGCAGCAGATACCGAATCGGCCAGGCAATTTCGGAGGTGGCCAGTGATGCCGTAGCGACCTGGTAGAGCAGTGGTTGGAAGAGGTGATGATTGCGGCGATCGATCAAGGTGATACGGACGGGCGAGCCGGACAGACGATGCACGGTCTCTAGCCCACCAAAACCTGCGCCGACTACGACGACGTGATGGCGATCGCTGTAAGAGGTGGCCATGATGATCGCAGACTCCATTCGGCTGGGATCTGCAGCACCATACACTGGCAGACCTAACAATGCGCGTCTGCTTCAATGCCAATGGCTTCATTATTCGGCACGCTTCTCCGGTGCCTGGAGGCTGGTTTCATAATGGTTCTTCTTCCGGACATCCGCCTAAAAAGCAGATAGTCGTCGATGGCCGGCTCAGTTGGAACCTGGCTCCGCCGAACACCGACCTCCGATCCGATCTCGTGCTCATTTATGTTCGCCGCGTCAGGAACAACTTATTTCACGGCGGCAAAGTCAATGGACATTGGTTCGCTCCGGAGGGCAGCGAAGCGCTCCTACGCCACAGCCTGACCGTCC
The DNA here is from genome assembly GCA_023428365.1 of Pseudomonadota bacterium. GTDB lineage: Bacteria > Pseudomonadota > Alphaproteobacteria > Rhizobiales > Hyphomicrobiaceae > ZC4RG25. The sequence continues at coordinate 2,748 of JAEYYQ010000308.1, forward strand.
TTCACGCTTGTCTTGCAGCGTCAAACGAACTGAACCAAGCGTACAACGGATGACCTAAACCCCGCCAATTCCTCCAGGGTTGGGTGAAGTCAACAGCCAACCGCGCTCCCGGGATCTGGTCTTAAAGTCATCCAGTAGCGGACATGCCCGGGAGGGCCGGGATGATCGCCTGTGTCGTTTCCGCCGAATCCACCAATGATGCTGTGGACGGCATCATCACCCGGCTCGAAGACCAGTATGGTTTTCGAGCCATGAGATGGAGGAAGTCAGATGGTGCAACCAATCACGGTCGGGCTCGATATCGCTAAGAACGTTTTTCACGCCTACGGCGTCGATGCTCAGGGCGAGAAGGTCCTCAAGCGTCTCGCCCGTCCTGGCGAGGATCTGCCTGTACTCGGCCGCCGGCCACACCGTCATCTTCCCCTCACGAAAGCCATGCAGCTGAGCGGTGTCGCGTACGCCTGAGCTTTCACTGCCGCTGCTGTCCCAGGGTCGGCATCTTGTCATTAGCGCTGCCGAAACTGCTGCACTAAGCTGGCAAGTCGAGATCGCAAGTTCGAACGCTGAGGAGCGATGTATGAAAGTGCTCTCACACGCCCTTCTGATCTATTTACTGGCGCTTTTCTCAACCGGCGCTAAAGCTGAATTGCGCATCGGATCACCGGCGCCAGCCTTCTCCGTGGATGCCGCGCTCGGAGGCAAGGATATCGCGTTTAATCTAGCCGAAGCCCTGACCAAGGGTCCGGTAGTCGTCTATTTTTATCCGAAAAGCTTTACATCGGTCTGCACGGAGGAAGCGCGTCTTTTTGCGGAGACCATGGAGGAATTCGAGATGCTAGGTGCCTCAGTGATTGGCATCTCGACGGATACCTTGGAGACCCAACGCGAATTCTCGAGATTGGGATGTCGTGACAAGTTTCCAGTGGGCGCCGATCCTGATGGGAGCGTTGTGCGCGCCTACGATGCAGCGCGGGGCACAACGTCTCACATCATGGCCAGCCGCACATCATACGTGATTACGCCAGACGGCAAGATCCACTCCGCCCTTACCGCTTCGGATGCCGAAAGCCACATTGAGTTCGCCCTCAAGTCCATCCGCGCGTGGAAGGCAAAATATTAATCATGCCGTCGGAACGAAAAGTCGTATTGCGTCCGCTGGAGCGCGAGGATCTGCATTTCGTGCATCAGATGGACAATAACGCCAACGTGATGCGCTATTGGTTCGAGGAGCCATACGAAACCTTCGTCGAGCTGGTTGAAATCGATCATGTCCACCGCCGGGCGGAGTTTCAGATCGTCATCGCCCCCGACCACCAAGGCAAGGGGTTGGCACGCTGTGCCGCGGAACTTGCTTACGCCCACCGCCCAGTGATGGGCCTGCGGGACGGACCGATGACGCGTGGTACTTGCGAAGAGGATACGTAAAGCCATGTTTCCGATCCCGAAGAGCTTCTTTCTCACGAGAGGCATCGGCACGCACAAAGAGCGGTTGACCGCTTTCGAGCTGGCGTTGCGCGACGCTGACATCGAGCAGCAGAACCTCGTGACCGTGTCATCGATCTTGCCGCCCGGATGTGTCGAGTTGGAACGGGACGCAGGTGTCGCCACGCTGCAACCCGGCGAGATCACCTTCGCCGTCATGGCGCGTTCCGCGACGAATGAGCCCGGTCGTCGCATCAACGCGAGCATTGGTTTGGCACGACCTTCCGATCCTTCAATGTACGGCTACATTTCGGAGCACCATGGGTATGGCATGGACGAGTTGCAGAGCGGCGACTATGCGGAAGACCTCGCGGCGAGCATGCTGGCCTCAACGCTGGGGATCGAGTTCGACCCGGATGCTGCCTGGAATGAACGCAAGCGGGTTTATGAGACGAGCAGCCTGATCATCGGCAGCACGTCCATCACGGCCTTCGCGGAGGGCGACCATGCGGGCTTGTGGACATGCGCTGTCGCAGCTGTCGTGTTCCGCTTCACCTAGACCAAGAGCCGCGATTGGCTTTCAGGGGCAACGAGCTTGTTCTGACCCACGACAAGGAAGATGCGTGTGACCGGCGATCGGTCACGTAAATTACCTACGCCATAGCCGCATCGAACAGCCTAGCGATATTGGCCACGTACCCAGGCGGCAACACCCGGCAGGAAAGTCGCTGTGAGAGCCTTCTCCTGAGATCGGTGTGCGCGCTCCCACATTCATCAAGGAATTCAACACATAACCATACTCTGAAAGTATAGATTTTGCAGGCTGGTCAAGCCGATCTCTAGACATCTTCTAAATCATTGGGATTGCACGAAAAATGCGAACTCTCTAGTCAGAATGACGCTGTCCGGAGAGCATCGGCTTGAGTGCGTGCCAAGTGATTGAAGCTATGACAAGAGAGTGCCGTCGCGATCGTCAGCGACAGTGTGATTTTCCGCCTGCGGAGGAACGACGATGACGCAGGGAGATTTTCGACAGGGCATCTACCTCACGCATCGGTCTGCCTTGATCGATTATGCAACACCAATTTTAGGAACGCGCGAAGCAGCCGAGGACATCGTCCAGGATGCATTTCTCAAGTTCATTCCGGCGCAGCCGAAGGCCGG
>JAEYYQ010000329.1 GCA_023428365.1 Pseudomonadota bacterium
GCCTCAGACCGCGCTTCAAAGCCTTGGAGACCACGAACTTGGTCTGCGGCAGCGGCCCTTCGGACGCGTCCACCAGCACGATCACGCCGTCGACCATATTGAGAATGCGCTCGACTTCACCGCCGAAGTCGGCGTGGCCTGGCGTGTCGACAATATTGATGCGCGTGTTCTTCCACACCACGCTGGTACACTTGGCGAGAATGGTGATGCCGCGCTCTCGCTCGATATCATTCGAGTCCATGGCCCGTTCGGCAACCTTCTGGTTTTCTCGGAACGAACCGGACTGTTTCAAGAGCTGGTCGACCAGGGTGGTTTTGCCGTGGTCGACGTGGGCAATAATGGCGATGTTGCGCAGATCCATACAGGCTCACATGCTGCGGTGCAAAAAGGTTGCCGGGGACGTATCACATTCGGGTAGCCACCGCCAGCGGGTGAACCGCTTACGCCGTAATGGTCGCGGTTAACCGCCATTAACGCTTAAGCGCGTGGCGCGGTTTTCGGCTGCTGATCGTGCTCCCGCATATAGAGATCGAAAAGATATTCGTCGAGATCCGGCCGCAAACTCGATTGCTTGTCCTGGCGACGACGCTGACGGTCCTGCAGGCGCTTGGCGGATGCTGTCGCACCGGACACCTTCATGCGCCGACCCGCCGAAATCAGCAGCGCCGTCGTGGGTTCCTCCAGGTCCATTTCCTCGAGGAAGTTTTCTCGGATGGCATAAAAACTCTGCAGAATGGCATCGCGCGCCAATTTGCGCTGCTCCACCGGGATGTTGGCATTCTTGCGCGGGTCTAGGGTTTGTAGCGCGCGCCGCATATCGTGCAGCGGAGCATAAGGGTAGAGGCCAATCAGCGTGTCGGTCTCGCCCACGTTGCGATAGACGATCCGCATGTTGTCGAGGGTTTCACTGATCCGGCAATACGCGGCGATATAGTCATCCGCCGTCGGGTAGGTCTTCTCGCAGAACGAATGCAGCGCGGATTTGGTGCGCACGATACCGCGCCACTCTTCCTCGAGGCTTTGGACAAACTTCGACCGCTTCTGGAAGACGTTGGCGAGATAGGCGGCGATCACGGTGACGAACACCAGCGCCATGTCCTTGAGATAATCGTACACCTCGCCCGCGAGGTTTTCGGCCGGCGTTCCGGCGATGCCTGGCAGCCAGCCGGCCAGCTTGGTTGCCAACGAAATCAGCAACACCACGACCAGCAGAACATAGACGCGGCGGAGCGTGCGATTGAGACGCGAACGGGTCATGGATCAGCCACCCCTCCCCTGAGCGAGCCGGTCAGTTCTGCACGGGATGGTCGCAGCGACGCAAGATAGGTTGAGAACGGAGCGTCGAAAACTCAAGCATCTGTTGCCGCGCTGCCGGTAGTGCGGGCGGCCCAGCTACACGGCCTATCAACCGTCATTCCCGCGAAGGCGGGAATCCAGATACACTCCGGCGTTTGCCATCGGTCGAGGATTACGCGAAGGTTTGGACGCCGCATATCCAGTCTTCGTCCGGGCTCGTTGGTGGCCTGGATTCCTGCCTTCGCGGGAATGACGGACATGGGAAGGCAGGCTGGGCGGCGTTACCGGGTCGGGACCGGCTTCTCGCCGCGGTAGTCGTAGAAGCCGCGCTGCGTCTTGCGGCCGAGCCATCCGGCCTCGACGTACTTCACCAGCAGCGGGCAGGGGCGGTACTTGGAATCCGCCAGACCTTCGTAAAGCACCTGCATGACCGAGAGGCAGGTGTCGAGGCCGATGAAGTCGGCCAGCTCCAACGGGCCCATCGGATGATTGGCGCCGAGCCGCATAGCCTTGTCGATCGCCTCAACCGTGCCAACGCCCTCATACAGCGTATAGACGGCCTCGTTGATCATCGGCAGCAGAATACGGTTGACGATGAAGGCCGGGAAATCCTCGGCCACGGCGATGGTTTTGCCGAGGGACTCGACGAACACGCGGCTCGCCGAAAACGTCTCATCTTCCGTTGCGATGCCGCGGATCAGCTCGACGAGCTGCATCACCGGCACCGGGTTCATGAAGTGCATGCCGATAAAGCGCTCGGGACGCTTCGTCGTCGAGGCAAGGCGGGTAATCGAAATAGAAGACGTATTGGAGGCGATGACGGCGGATGGCTTCAGCTTGGGGCAAAGCTCGATAAAGATCTTTCGCTTTACGCTCTCGTCCTCGGATGCGGCCTCGATCACGAGATCGCAATCGCCGAGCGCTTCGTAATTCGGCGCATAGCCGATACGTCGGATCGCGGCCGCCTTGTCATCCGCCTTGATCAGCCCGCGGCTGACCTGCCGGTCCATATTCTTCTCGATGGTCGCCAACGCTTTATCGACCGACTCTTTGACGAGATCGGCCATCAACACGTCGTAGCCCGCGAGAGATACGACATGCGCGATGCCGCTTCCCATCTGGCCCGCGCCGATAATACCGACCTTCTTGATCGTCAGTGGGTTCGATCCTTGACCAGACCGTTTAGATTTCAACGCGGCGTCCATCGCAATAGTCCTCGATGTCAAAAAATGGCGGAGCCTTAGAAACCGGCCTTCTGCAGCTCGGCATCGAGTTCAGGCAGCGCCTGGAACAGATCCGCGACTAGGCCGTAATCGGCAACCTGGAAGATCGGCGCCTCGCCATCCTTGTTAATCGCAACAATGACCTTGGAGTCTTTCATGCCGGCGAGATGCTGAATAGCACCTGAAATTCCAACGGCAATATAGAGCTCCGGAGCAACCACCTTGCCCGTCTGTCCGACCTGATAGTCGTTGGGGACGAAACCGGCATCGACGGCCGCGCGGCTTGCGCCCATGGCCGCACCGAGACGGTCGGCGACAGGCTCGATGTACTTCGTGAAGTTCTCACCCGACTGCATACCGCGACCGCCGGAGATGACGATTTTCGCAGCACCCAGCTCGGGCCGATCGGACTTGGCGATCTCGGCGCGCTCGAACGTCGAGAGCCCGGCAACCGCACTCGGCGCCACCTCTTCGATCGCCGCCGATCCGCCTTCGCCCGCAGCCGGGAACGACGCGGTACGCACGGTGATCACCTTCTTTGCGTCCGTCGCCTGAACCGTCTGGATCGCGTTTCCGGCGTAGATCGGCCGCTCGAAGGTATCGGCGGACTTGACCGCTGTGATGTCCGAAATCTGCATCACATCGAGCAGAGCTGCCACGCGGGGCAAAAGGTTCTTACCGCGCGCAGTCGAAGCGGCAATCAGGGCATCGTAGTTGCCCATCAACCCAACGACCAACGGAGCCATCTCTTCGGCGAGCTGATTGGCCAGATGCGGCGCATCTGCCAGCAGTACCTTCGTGACACCCTGGAGTTTGGCAGCGCTTTCAGCAGCGGGGCGAGCGTTCGCGCCAGCGACCAGCACATGGACATCCGAACCCAGCGCGGCGGCGGCGCTCAGCGCCTTTTCCGTCGCGGCGTTCAGTGCATCGTTCGTATGCTCGGCGAGCAGCAATACAGCCATTTAGAGGACCCCCGCCTCGGTCTTGAGTTTCTCAACGAGTGCCGCGACGCTGCCGACGCGAACACCGGATTTACGGGCCGGCGGCTCCGAGGTCTTCAGAACCTTGAGCCGGGGCGTGATATCAACACCGAGATCCTCGGGCTTCTTGACATCGAGCGGCTTCTTCTTGGCCTTCATGATGTTGGGCAGGGAAGCGTAGCGCGGCTCGTTCAGCCGGAGGTCCACGGTCAGCACGGCCGGCAGCTTCACCGCGATTGTCTGGATGCCCTCGTCGACCTCGCGCCCGGC
>JAEYYQ010000395.1 GCA_023428365.1 Pseudomonadota bacterium
CGGCCAGCCGGTCGCTTTCTTTCACTTTCAATTCCGCCAGGCCATTCATGCGCGTCTCGCCCTGGGCGAATGACGCGACAACCGCCAGTACCGGATATTCGTCGATCATGCTCGGCGCGCGGTCGGCCGGAACGCTGACACCCTTCAACTGCGACGACCGCACGCGGATATCCGCGATCGGCTCGCCGCCTTCCTCGCGCTCGTTCAGGAACGCGACGTCAGCGCCCATTTCCTGCAGCGTCAGATAGAAGCCGGTGCGGGTCGGATTGATCAGAATGCCCTCGATGGTCACCTCTGATCCCGGCACGATGACCGCCGCCGCCGCCAGGAACGCGGCCGAGCTCGGATCACCCGGCACGGTGACGTCGCGGCCCTTCAGCTCGGCATTGCCTCGCACCGTGATGCGGGTCAGCTCACCGTCGGCTTCGGTCCGCACATCCGCACCCAAATATCGCAGCATGCGCTCGGTATGATCGCGGGTCGGCTCTTTTTCGACCACCGTCGTCTCGCCCGAGGCAGCAAGACCCGCGATCAGGATCGCGCTTTTAACCTGCGCGGACGGCACCGGCAGCACATACTCGATCGGCACCAAGTCGCCCGTGCCGCGGATGGTCAACGGCAACGTATCGCGATCTTCGATCACCTCAAGGCCCATCTGCTTCAATGGGGTGAGCACACGGCTCATGGGCCGGCGCGAGAGCGACGCATCACCGTGCATCTGAACCGTGATTGCATGCCCCGCGATCACGCCCATCATCAGGCGCGTACCGGTGCCCGAATTGCCGAAATCCAGCGATCCGGCCGGCTGCATCAGCCCGCCAACGCCACGGCCCACGACTTCCCACCCCTCAGCGGTCTTGGTCGCCGGACTGCCGAGCGCGGTCACCGCCTTGGCTGTATTAATGACGTCCTCGGCCTCCAACAGTCCCTTGATCCGCGTGCGCCCCGTCGCCAACGCCCCGAAAATCAGCGACCTGTGCGAGATCGACTTGTCTCCCGGCACGCGGCAGGTGCCCGACAACGGTCGAGAAAGCGAGGCCGACAGGGGGCGAGGGGTTGTATGCGTCACGTCAGGACCGATGGTCAGGGGTTGCAGAATAATCTTGGATGAGAACGTGCCAAGGGCTGGCCTCAGGCACTAAGTGTGATAGAGCCCGCGAGGCCCGTGGCTGTCAACCAAACCGGCGGAAAACCGCGGCACATCGGCGGGCCCGTCGAATGGTTTTGACAAGACCTGCCACCCGTGGCAGACCGCACCCCTTCAATTCACGCGAACATCGAGGACTAGCGATGTCGACCAAAGCAGCGCGTGGCACCAAGCGCACCTGCCAAAATCCAGAGTGCGGCGCCCGCTTCTATGATTTGAACCGCGACCCGATCACCTGCCCGATCTGCCAGTCGCTCTACAAACTCGCGTCCGCTCCGCTGGCCGCAGCTCCGGTTGCCGATGACAAAGCCGCGCGCCGGCCGAAGAAGCCGGAGGCATCGAACGACGATGCAGCTGGCGATGTGCCGTTGGTGGAGGGCGAAGAGGATCTCGCCGATCTCGAAACCGAAGATGACGACGCAGCCCCGGCGGATGACGAGGAAGTTTTCATCGAGACCGAAGAGGAAGAGGGCGACGTGTCCGGCTTGGTCGGCTCGGTGAACGAGGACGAGGAGGAGCGCTAACGCGCTCGGCCGCGTTTGCGGGCACGCAGGCGCGGCATTTTCAGCGTGTTTTGTGGCGCCTCACGACACTATGCACATTCTGCGTCTGGAAGGGCTTGCAGTTTTCGCGGTGTCAGCATATTGAGGCGCGTCGGCGTGAGGAGAGCGACCAGCTCACCAGCGCCGGAGACTATATCCCAAAGGTTCGGGGCCGTAGCTCAGTTGGGAGAGCGCTTGAATGGGATTCAAGAGGTCAGGGGTTCGATTCCCCTCGGCTCCACCAATGTTCCTTGCGCGCAGCCGCCACGCCAACCCTGCGCGCGATGGTTTCGGTTCGAGAATTGTCCTCTCACCTCCACCAATCCGATCAGTGGCTTAGCTTTCGAGCCCTCTCACCTACCCCTCCCAAAAGCAACGACACGGTAACGCGGCTGCACCGAGCCACGCCTGTTTGCCTGGTAAAGCCCACCAAAGTCCGGAACCGTTCAGTCGCATTCGGTTCTTGCCTCTAGCCAAGAGGTCATTGACCAGCCACTTACTGGCTGGCGGGCGCATGGCACACAGCTGCGCCGATCCGGTATCGCCACCGGCTCCAGATTATCGATATCGCTTGGCCGACTCTCGCAGGACAATCCGATGAAGCCGATCAGGTCCGGGATCAACTTTGCCAGGTATGAAATGGGCGGGCTGGCGATCGTGGCTCTGCGCGACGGATATGTCGACATGCCGCCCAGCCGTCTCCGCCAGGAGGGCAATCGTGCCTTTGGCGCTGATCTGCCCACTCAGGTGCCGCTGTTCGACGGCCAGCTGCGTCTGTCGGTCAATGCCTTCCTTCTGATCGAGCACGGCCAACACATCCTGATCGATACAGGCGCAGGGGACGCATGGTTCCCAACGATGGGGTTGCTCCACGATGCGCTTGCCGAAGCAGGCATCGCGCGGGATCAAATCCGCACAGTGGCCTTCACGCATACGCACAACGATCACGTCAATGGGCTCGTTACACCTGACGGCGCCGAGGCATTTCCGAACCTGGAAACGCTATTCGTCCCGCAGGAGGAAATCTCGCTGTTCGACAGAAGCGAACGGCTCAAGCGGTTCCGTCAACGATGCACGCCGTTCGGAGATGGATTTTCTATGAGCGACAACATCTCAGCAGTTCCGGCACATGGTCATTCGCCGGGGCATACCGCATTCGAGGCCACAAGCGGTGACAGCAAGTTGCTCATCTGGGGCGACATCATCCATGTTCCCGCCATCCAATTCGAAAGACCAGAACTCACCTGGGAATTCGATCGCGACCAGCCCCAGGCACGCGCGGCACGTGAGGGGCTTCTAGAGCGTGCCGCTCAGCCCGGAGTTTTCATTGCTGGCGCACATCTCGACTTCCCTGGCATTGGCCGAGTTTCTCGAATTGACGGCGCGTATCGCTTTTCGACGATTTAGACATTCTACAATTCGCGCCAAACACAATCCTGCGATTCCGCAAATCTCCTCCCCCAAATTTTCGCAATCAGTGTAGCGTTGTGCAATCGCAGCATTTCCTGCACGCACAAGCAGAGATCTCGGAAGGGTGGTGAGATGGCAGATAAAATCCGGCTCGGACTCATTGGGGCCAGCGTATCGGGAACCTGGTCAGCCCGTACGCATCTGCCGGTTTTGCGATCTCATCCGGATATAGAGCTGGTCGCCGTCTGCACCACTAATGCAGCGAGCGCGGAAGCGGCGCGCGCTGCTTACGGTGCGCGGCTTGCGTTCGATGACTTCAATAAGATGGCTGCGTCTCCCGAGATCGACGCCGTTGCCGTCGTCGTGCGCGTTCCATCACACTACACGCCGACAAAAGCAGCGCTGCTGGCAGGAAAGCACGTTTACTGCGAATGGCCATTGGGGCGGACGACCGAGGAGGCCGTCGAACTTGCGTCCCTCGCGCAAGCAAACGGGCTGGTCAGCGCTGTCGGTTTGCAGGCTCGAGCGCATCCATCCTTTCTGCATCTTAAAACGTTGATCGAGGACGGTTTCGTCGGAGAGGTGATGACCGTCAAGGTCAGCCTGACGCGAGACGGTGTGCTGGCGCGTCCGATGAACCGTACCTGGCAACGCGATATCGAGCTGGGTGCAAACACGCTCACAATTCCGAACGGCCACACACTCGATGCCATGCGCTTCGTTGTCGGGGACTTCAAACGTCTGTCGGCGGTCGTCAGCACGCAGGCTAGGCAATGGCGCGCGACGGATACAGGCGATATCCTGGATGTCACGTCACCGGACAATGTTCTGATCAATGGGCAATTAAAGAACGGGGCAGTTGCGTCCCTTCATGTCTCAACCGTGCCGTTCGCAAGCAGCGGTTATTGCATGGAAATTTACGGCCGGAAGGGAACACTGGTGGCTACAGGGGTCGACACCCCGCAGCTGTGTAATATTTCGTTGCTCGGCGCGCGCGGCAGCAACAACCTCACACCCATTGAGCTACCCCACCCGTCCGCTCCGACACGTGATGAGCTATCCGAAGAAGCGACATTTGTTGATCGCATGTACTCTCAGTTTGCGCGCGCGATCCGCGGCGAGAGCAACCATCTTCCGACATTCGCAACGGCCGTTGAGCTGCATCAGATCATCGACAAGATCAGACGATCAGCGGATAGCCATCGCGAAGTTGAATGACTGAAATCGGCGCGATTACCGGATGGCATTGACAACAGAAACGGCGTGACCGCTGCGCGACCACGCCGTCTGGATTCGGTGATGCAGCTGAATGCGCGATGAGATTGTCGCGGCGCCCTATCCAGCATCGCGGCATATGTTGCTAGCTGCGCGCTGTCAGCTCATCTCGCCATACGCCCTGCTCCTTAAAGTACTTCGCAGCACCGCCATTTACTGGGAAGCCCGGCAATAGGAAGCGCGTCGCCTGCTTGATGTCGACCATGGCCAATTCGGTCGAGATTTTGCGAATATCCTCGGCGTTCTCATAGACGGTCTTTACGATCGTATAGCCGGTGGCATCGTCGATTTCCGGGCGCGAACCGAGAATACCGGACATTGCTGGTGAGATCACTTCGCTTTCCAGGCCTGGCCAGTTTGCGGGCAGGAGCGTGTCCAGCAATGCGCCCGGCTGCTCTGCCTGAATCGCTTTGATCAGATCCGCCGGGGTGGGAATAACCCGAACCTTCACTGTGGACTCGAGCTCAGACAAGATACTAGCCGGCTTGCCGTTGAGCATGATCGTGCAAATTGCGTCAAATGCCCCGGCCTTCATGCCTTCGTGCGTTTCGCGCCAGGAACCATAGCTCGGGCGAACCTTGTCCATCAGGCCCGCCTTCGTCAGCAACAGGCGCCAGAGCAGAGTGGCCGCGCCGCCAGCCGGACCGGTACAAATGCGTTTTCCGGCAAGATCCTGAAGTGTCTTAATTCCCGAATCCGCGCGCACAATAAGCGGTTGATGCCAGATTCCGTATGATAGAATTTGGACAGGCTTGATGCTCTGCTTGAACGGGGCTTCGCCGCGAGTGGCCGACTGCCACTCCAGGGAAGTCGTCTGGGCAAGGTCGATTTCATTACGGCCGATCAAAGCCATGTTCTCAACAGCACCCGATGTGGACACCGCTGATCCTTTCAGGTCCGACTTACGGCTCACCGTCGAAGCAAGAGCTTCAATGATCACATATCCGGTGGAACCGAGGCTGGCTGATCCCCACCGCAGAGGTGCGCTCTGCGCGAAAACCGGTCGAAACCCGCCAAGGCTAGTGCCAATCACAAGACCGGATGTGGCTGCCAAAAGCTGTCGCCGACTCACACTCCCGACGTGCATCGCTTAAATCCTTGTCCGATATATTTTTCGCTTCAAAGCTGAACGGCATTCATGCAATCATTCCTGTAATAGCAATCCAGGTCAAGCGCTCAGTAAGCTCCCGACTGGGCAATATTCGGTGTGCAGAATGTTCACCGTTTGCGCACCTTGAATAAGGTCGATGCAGCATATGCCCAATACCGATGCGTCCATGACGCTGCGCTCCTGGCTTGGTGATATTGTCAATTCTGATAATCCCACCAGCACATTGCTGGCGATGGCCGTAGGCGTCCTGGCAATTGCGCTCGCACTGATCCATGCGCTTCAATCGCAGTTCTATTTTTTTTCGTCCGGCGAACTAAAAAATATCCATGTGAATTTGAGCTGCGTGCTCATCTTCATGGTCCTTGCTTTACGCACCCCGCCGGATCAACAGTGGCGTCGCCGCCTCATGGTCGTGATGGCATTCCTGGCAGCCATCCCGCTGATCTATATTCAGGCAGAGCACGACGCCATCGTGCATGAGCGCATTCTCTTCCCGAGCGAACTCGACATGTGGATCGCGATCCTCATGTTGATCATGGTCTTCATCGCTGCATGGCTTGAGTGGGGGCTGATCATTCCGGCGCTTGGAGCCATCGGCCTCGCCTACGGCTATTTCGGCTATCTTATTCCGGAAGGATTTTTTTATCACACCGGCATCAGCTTCGACCGGCTGATCTCGTACACCTCAATCCCGTCGTTCAACGGGCTTTTGGGCGGATTAACTGAGGAATCCGCGCGCACCATCTTCATGTTCATGCTGTTTGCCGGCGTGCTGATTGCAACCGGCGGCGCGGCGCTGATCATGAAATTGTCGTTCGCAGCCGTCGGTCATCTGCGTGCAGGCCCGGCGCAAATCGCCGTGGTGTCGAGCGCATTGTTCGGCATGATTTCAGGCAGCACGGTTGCAAACGTTGCAGCGCAAGGTCCGTACACGATCCCGACGATGCGCAAGTGCGGTTTCTCCCGCGAGTTCGCTGGAGCGATCGAGGCGGTATCATCGACAGGCGGACAGATCACGCCACCGGTACTTGGGCTAACGGCGTTCCTCATTGTCGGCCTTACCGGCATTCCGTACTACGAGGTCATGATTGCAACGGTTTTTCCAGCTGCAATCTTTTATTTGTATCTCATGGTCAGCATTCACATTGAAGCGATCCGTAATGGCATCGGGCCCGTTACGGATATGACGCTTGGTGAGAGCTCAGAAATGGATGCCATGAGCGTTAAGCGGGCCGCTCTGGAGCACATTCATATTATTGGGGCAACCTTTTTTCTCTTTTGGTATCTGTCGGGTGATGCGCCTGCTGGATTGGCCGCCCTGTATGCCAGCCTTATCATTCTGGCCGGTGAATTCGTAAAGAAGATGCTGAAACATTGGCGGACGCCAATGTTCGCCATTAGCGAATTCGTGCGTGTTACATGCGTATCGCTCATTGGTGGCGCCAGAAGTGGCGCGCAGGTCGCGATCGTGGTCGCCGTCATCAATGTGATGGTCGAGATGTTCGTCGTGACTGGCCTCGGTCAGAAGATGTCCCATCTGATGCTGGCCATTGCAGATGGATCGCTTTGGACGCTGCTGATTGTTGCTGCCTTAATGTGTCTAGTCCTCGGCTGTGGGCTTCCCACGTCTGCGGCTTATATCCTAGTCGCGCTGCTGGGCGCTCCTGCATTGGCCAAGCTCGGTGTTCCTATCCTGTCGGCGCATTTGTTCGTTTTCTTCTACGCCAATCTCTCGGCCATCACGCCACCGACCGCGCTCGCGGCACTGGTTGCATCGAACATTTCAGGCGGCCGGTTTATGAAGACGTCCATCATATGCGTCTGGCTGGCTCTGCCATGTTTTTTCCTGCCGTTCCTGTTCGTGGCACACCCCGAGATCATCGGGCTCAATACGAACATCTTCGTGCGGTCGGGCTACGCGCTGCTCGCGCTGATATCGGTGATCACGTCAACGTTCATTATCAGTGGTTACATGTTGGGACCGCTCTACTGGTATGAGCGTATTCTTCTGGCGCCAGCCGTGGTTTGCTTGCTTGTTCCCGGCTGGACTGCTTCACTGGTCGCATACGGCTTGCTCGTCGCGGTCGGTGCGGTTCAGCTTCTTGGGCCCGCCCGGCCGCTGATAATCAAGACCTACGCAAAGGACGAGGCACGCCAGTCACTCGGACGGCTCGGCCGTTATTTGGTCAGGCGCGCCGAACAAGGTCAGACCGTAGATTGACGCACTGAGGCAACGACCATGAACACAGCGAACACCGATTTCGGTATTGCTTCCTATCGTCCAGAGATCACTGGGCAGCGCCATATGGCCGTGGCTGGCCACTACGGTGCAACGCACGCCGCTTTCAGCATCCTCGAGGCAGGCGGCAATGCCGTCGATGCGGGTGTCGCAGCGGGAATTGCGCTCGGTGTTCTGCAAAGCGACATCGTCAACGTGGCTGGCGTCGCACCAACACTGATCTATCTCGCAGAGCGCGACGAAGTTGTCTCCATCGCCGGTCTCGGAACATGGCCGAAAGCGGCATCAGCCGAGTTTTTCCGCAAGAACCACGGTGGGCACATCCCCACTGGGCTCCTGCGCACCGTGGTGCCATCTGCACCGGCGGCGTGGATCGCCGCTCTCGAAAACTATGGGACAATGTCGTTCTCGGATGTTGCCGCTGCCGCCATCCGTTTCGCGCGGGACGGCTTCGTCATGTATCCGCTGATGGCGGAAATCATCGCGACCCATGAAGCCGATTACCGCCAATGGTCTTCAAACGCGGAGATCTATCTCCCGAACGGGCGCCCTCCACGTGCTGGCGAACTCTTCGTTCAGTCGGATCTCGCGCGCAGCCTGCAATACATGTGCGATCAGGAAAAAGCGCATGCGGGCAAAGGCCGGAAGGCCGGCCTCAAAGCAGCACGCGATGCCTTCTACGCTGGTGATCTGGCGGCGACTTTCGCGGACTACCACGCCAAGAACGGCGGCTGGCTGACGATGGAAGACATGGCTGGTTTCCAGGCCGATATCGAGAAGCCTGTCAGCATTAGCTACAAAGACTACAGCGTCTTCACGTGCCAGCCCTGGTGTCAGGGCCCGGCCCTGGCGCAAGTTCTCAAGATTGTCGAGGGCATCGATGTCAAAAGCCTTGGCCACAACTCGGCCGACTACGCGCACGTGCTGCTCGAAGCCCTGAAGCTGACCTTCGCTGATCGCGAACGCTACTTTGGCGACCCCAAGT
>JAEYYQ010000399.1 GCA_023428365.1 Pseudomonadota bacterium
ATGACACCCTCTTCCAATTGGGGATGGACTTGACTCGTTCAAGCACCGCCCAAAAGGAAGACTATGTAACTGCCGCGCACGTTGCGCACAATGTTGAGCACGTGCCCGAGTTGCACGAGGACAGGAAGGACTTCTTCGTCGAACGCGATGGTGTTCGGTTCGCGGGGAGCCATCTCATTATCGATCTGTTCGGGGCCAAGCGTCTCGACGATCTCAAGCATGTCGAGCGCACGCTGAAGCGGTGCGTGGATGTCACTGGGGCTACGCTCCTGAACATCCATCTGCACCACATGGCGCCAAATGGTGGTGTTGCTGGGGTTGCCGTTCTTTCGGAGAGCCACATCAGCATTCACAGCTGGCCCGAGGCGAACTACGCCGCGCTCGATCTGTTCATGTGCGGCAACACGAAGCCGCATCTGGCGGTCGACGTCCTGAAGAGCGCTTTCGGAGCTCGCGAGGTCGTCGTACGGGAGCACAAGCGTGGCGAAGGCCTCGCAGACGTGAACTGGCAAGCTGCAGCCACGAAGAAGGCTTCGGTGCGTCAGGCACGGGCGAAGGTCCGCAAAGCGGCCTGAGTCAGCCTCCCAAGCGCCAGCAGGAATGAAAAACACACGCCGATCTAAGTCGGCGTGTGTTTTTGCTTATCGAAATTCCTAGAACGTTAAGGTGCTGAGACGCGCATCGGCGTTAGCCACCAATCTAGCTCGGCTTACGAGGTTGCGGCGACGCATTCCTCATCCGGCGGAAGCGGATCGCAGCCGGTATCGCGCACGCAAACCTGCATCGCGCGCCGCAATTCCGTCGTGTAGTTGCCGTCGACGGCGCCCTTATACAGCTGGTGCGCCGCGAGCCCGCACTGATACAGACGGATCATCCGTGAACCACCGAAGCGCATCGCCGACTCGTAGTCGCGCAATGCACCGTCCGGGTCGCCCATGACTTGGCGAATATGAGCGCGCGTATCATAGGAATGCGGGCTGACTGGCTGGACTCGCAGCGAATGCTCGACGTCGGGCAATCCCTTCTCCGCACGGCCTGACTTGAAATACGCCCAGGCGCGATTGTTCAGGGCGACCGCGAAGTCCGGAACCAGTTTGATGGCCTCGTCATAGTCGCTGATCGCGGGGTCATAGTTTCCCTTGAGCGACAGAGCCAAAGCCCGCATGGCATAGGCCGAACCAAGGGTCTGTGTCGCGACGCCAGGCTGTTCGATCAGCTCCGAGCAGGCCGTGATCCGCCGCTCGTTGTCCGCGGTGAAGCAGTCGTGGTCGTCCATGGCGTCCGAGGCCCAGCACGTGCCGGTCGCCAGGAAAAGTCCTGCGATCGCCGCTGCCCAGCGCCTCATAAACCCACGCCCCTTTCATCCATTGGTCGACTAGCCAATCATTACAGCTGACATCGCGTCTATTCGATGGCGCGCGATGTCAGCCATCATTGTGTGTGGCATATCTGGCACCGTCGAGCGAGCCTTGTTCTTCGCTTTGCAGCAAACAAACAGCCTGCATCCGGGCTTTTTGCTCGGCGCCCCGCTGAGCCGACCGCCAATGCTGGAACGGTCCCATGTAAGGCGCGTTCACTCTACACAAAGCGCACAGGCAGGCGTCAGCAGAGCTGGCAAGCAGGCTTATGAGCGCCGACTGCAGAATAGCGGCGGGAGCAACCATGAGACGAGCTGACCTTATTGCACTTTCCCAGTCCTTTGGTTTTCCGAGAGTCAGCCTCTACTTCCCAACCCATCTCAGCTACCCCTCGATCGAGCAGGATCCGATCCGTCTATCCACCGCACTGAAAGAGGCCGAGCATCAGCTTGTGACGGCTGGCATGCGCCGGCCCGAAATCGAAAGTCTTCTGGCTGAAGCGAAAGGCCGGCTACCGGCGACGATGTTCTGGCGCTACCAGGAGAAGGGACTGGCCGTTCTCATCGAGCCCGGCACGACGCACTGGATCAAGCTGCCTGAACCGGTCGCGGAGACGGTCGTGGTCTCTTCGCGATATCACCTGACGCCGATGATCCCGATGTTCCGGAACGGCGATCTGTTCCACGTGCTGGCCGTCACACGCGACAGTGCGCGTCTCTTCGATGGTCGCGCACGCGAAATGCGCGAAGCACCAGTCGAGAACATGCCGGCCGGCATTGCTGAAATCATGGCGCTCACAGAGTTCCAGAATGATCTCGGCTTCCATGCGCGGGATCGCGGCGGCCCCAAGAACGGTGGCGATTCCGCAAAGTATCACGCCCTGGGCATCAGCCCGGATGACTACGACGGTATCGAACTCGACAACTACCTTCTGGAAGTTGGAAAGGCCGTCGATCGTCATCTTGCCCGCAGTGAAGCTCCTCTGGTGCTAGCTGCCAAGGCGCGGATTCTGGGCCGACTTCGCAAGCATATCAGCTATCGCCACGTGGCCGATGCGTCCATTCAGACAGATCCTGTCGCGCTCGGTGACGACGCACTTCGTACCGAGGCGTGGAGCATTGCCGAGCCGCTCGTACGCGCCGATCGCGAAAGCGCACGCACGCGTCTTCGTGCAAGAGTGAATGGCGCCGAGGTGACGTGTGCAAAGGAGCTGCAATCGCTGCTTCGATCCGCGATCGAGGGCCGCATAGAGAACATTTTCCTGGCTCGCGACGCCACCTGTTGGGGCCACTACGACGAAGCCCATCAGGTTTTGAGATTGGACCCCAAGCCCAGCCGCGACAACGAAGATGTACTCAACAGGTTGGCGATGGAAACCCTTCAGCGCGGAGGCGACGTGTTCACGCTGCCTGATGATATGCGCGAAAAAGCAGGGTTGGCAGCGGCTCTCTTTCGCTACTGATCGGAAACATCCTCGCGCGCCGCAAATACCGTCGCGCGAGGATGTCGAAGCGGTGTCAATCAATCGCGCTGCGGATCAAATCTCATCGCACTGATGCGACGGACGCTGGTCGCCTGCGGTCCGCGCGCGCTTTCCCCGTAAGCAATCGATAACTCCACAGTGTCACCGACGCTGAGATCCTTGAAATCGGAGTCGATCACAGCGTTCTGGTGGAAATAGACTTCCGGCCCATCGCTTACGGTGACGAACCCATAGCCCTGATCCTGGAACAGAGTAGCGACCTGTCCCTGCGGTTTGCCCTCGTGCATCTTCACTTCGCCATGGCGCTGCCGACGGCGCTTCTTGAGCTGTCGCTCCATGGCCGCGAAACTGTCGCGAAGGGCAATGAGCGCATCGCTATGTGTATTTCGATCTCCCGGCTTACGGCCCACTGCCAACTCCGTACCTGGGACGCGAGCCTCGACACTGATCTCAAACAATCCAGCACTACCGATAGGGCCGTTCACGTGCACATGCCATGTGGTGATGTCAGGATAGCGTGCCTGCAATTTATCGACGTTTTCTTGAACCTTGTATCTGATGGTTTCGGACGGTTGCATCCCCTTGAAGGACAGCTCCAGGTTCGCTGCTTGCCCGTTATTTGTCATGGCTGCACACCTCAATTCATTGACATGTCGGACGCCGACAGGCTGATCATACATTGTGGCGCCGCGTCGGCGAGGCGTCCGTTTCGACCGGACCCCTTCTATTGGATATAGGTATGGTTTCGGTTGTCGCCACAGGGCTTAGCGAGCGAAAAGCTGTTTCTCGCCGTTATGCGGTGCGACCCGGAAACGTTGGAAAAGCCGGTTCGGACGGAACTTTTCGACGCCTGCATTCGTCAGGCCGAGCGGGGGAACTCGGGGACTCATCATGCTGTCGGCCGGCCATGTGGTTCAGCGCGGATGGTATCAGGAGCAGGTAAATGGCGGGCCAGATTCAAAAGGTTGCTCTCGTGACCGGTGCGGCGCATGGGATTGGCGCCGCGACCGCCCAGCGTCTTGGGGAGGACGGCTGGCAGGTTGTCGTGTCGGATATCGACGGCGAGGCGGCCAATCGCGTTGCCGGACCGATCAATGGCACGGCAATAGCCTGTGATGTCGGAAGCGAACAGGCTGTCCGGGATCTGGTCAACGCCAGCCTTCGGCAATATGGGCGGATCGACGCCATTGTCTCCAATGCCGGGATCAATATCCGCGGAGGTCTGTCGGAAATCGATCTTGCTGTCTGGAACCGCGTACTCGCGGTCAACCTGACGGCCGCGTTCCTGCTGGCCCGTCATGCTGAGACGGCCCTTCGAGATTCGAAAGGCGCCATGGTGCTGATTTCCTCAACACGCGCGCACATGTCAGAGCCCGACACGCTGCCCTATTCGGCGAGCAAGGGCGGATTGGTCGCGCTGACGCATTCCCTGGCGATGACACTTGCGCCGGACGTTCGCGTCAACTGCATCTCCCCGGGCTGGGTCCATACTGGAGACCCCGGCTCACTCAGCGAAGACGATCATGCCCAGCACCCGGCTGGGCGCGTCGGCCGACCGGACGATATCGCGGCAGCAGTGGCCTATCTGCTGTCGCAGGACGCGGGCTTCATCACGGGCCAGGAGTTCGTCATCGACGGCGGCATGACCCGCAAGATGATCTACGTCTGATGGTCTGACCGTCCGGTCCGCCTGTTAAGGTCATCTCGGCTGAAAATCGACGGCAGAGCTACCACACGGCGCGATATTCTGATCGCGAACCGGCCTCCGCTTGACCTCATGACTTGCATGACGCGCCGCAAGAGATGATACATTTCCACGCTAAGTCCACGGAGGGAATAGACGATGCGGCACATCCTCCTGGTGCTTCTCGGGATGGCGGTAACGTCAGGTTGGGCGCTGGCGCAGGTCGACTTCGAGCGGCTCAGAGCTTATGGCGAGCATCTGGCTCAGGAATGCGTTTCCTGCCATCGAACCGACGGCGGGCCGGACCCCGGCATTCGCAGCATCATCGGCTGGGACAACGCCATCTTCGTCAACACGATGAAAGCTTACCGGAACGAGGAGTATGCCGAACGGCGCAACCAGGTCATGGTCTCGGTCGCGCGGTCGCTGAATGACGAAGAGCTTGACGCGCTCGCCATCTATTTCGGAGCGCTGAAGCCACAGTAAGCCGCACCGAGGCAAGGCCGAAAACGGCCCCGCTTAGACGTCATCGTCCCCCACGATACCGCCTTCGTCCTCCAATTTCTTCACCGCACGCGCTTCGCGACGATTGAACTTCAATCTGACACCCAATCCCTCATTCTTGCTCTCGGGAATGAATACGGCTCCGCATTCCTCGAGCGCTTGCTGAAGACGCGTCTTCGCGTCCTCACCAGGGTCGAGCATCCCCGTCTCGAAAGACGTCATCACGTCGACAGACACGCCGGAAAGTTTGGAAATGCGCTGCCGCGACAGTTCGATGAGCACGCGCGCCGCGCGGCACTGAGGGCCTGTTATCATCGCAATGAGCCTCGCTTCTTATCAGGTGCCGAAGATATCGGACGTGATGCTGGAATACCATCCGACCGACTCTTCGTACGTAACCATACGCGTGGCCATTTTATCGTCTGGCGATGAGACAAATCCATCGCTCGGCACCAGCTTTCCATTCCCTGGACGATAGTTCGCGCCGATCTTGGCGCTGTTGTTTTCCGATATCATCGACCAGCAGACGTTGCGATACCGCGGCGGGAACTTGGGCTTGCCCAGAAGCGCTGCCTCAAGGGCGTTGACGACAACTTTCGCCTGGCTGTTGGCAGAAAATGCCGACTTGGGCATCTCGGCCGCCGACGAGGAATCTCCAAGCACAAAAATATTCGGCACCTTCTTGGAGGAGAAGTCTTCCGGATCGACCGGGCACCAATCCCCCTCCGCGCAGCCCGCGCGATGCGCAATCTCGCCCGCCCGCTGCGGCGGAATGACGTTGACGAGGTGGCCCTGGATCTTGAAGCCATTCTTGGCTTCAACCGTCATCGTCGACGGATCGACCCGCATCGCGGTGTAATCATCGAGTTCATCGGTGAGGTGAAGCTCGATCATGCCCTTGTAGAGACGATCCCAGTTATCGAGAAAGACTGGCTGCTTCGAAAACTGCTTCTTGGCGTCCAGAACGACAATCTTACAGCGCCATTTGTTGGCCTGGAGGTAGTGCGCAATCATTGAGATGCGCTCGTAGGGGCCTGGCGGACACCGATACGGATTGTTCGGGATCGCCATCACGACCACACCGCCAACAGGCACCGCCTCGAGTTGCTGGCGCAAGATCTGCGTCTGGACGCCTGCCTGCCACGCATGCGGCATGTATTGAGCGACTTGCGGAGAGTATCCCTCAATGGCCTGGTATTTGAGATCGATGCCCGGTGACAGCACCAGCTTGTCGTAAGGCGTGGTGGCCCCACTGGAGAGCGTCACGATCCGACGTGACGCATCGACGTCGGTGGCTCGATCATGGACCACATCGACCCCGAGCGCTTTCAGGGCGTCGTAGCTGTGCGTGATGGATTCGAAGCTGCGGAAGCCGCCGACGTAGAGATTGGAGAAGAAGCAGGTTGTATATTGCCGCTGAACTTCGATCAGCCGGACCTGCGTGCTTGGATTGCGGCGTTTGAACAAATGCGCCACCGTCGCGCCGCCCGCTCCACCGCCGATGACGACCACCTGCGGCGACGATTGTGCGATCGCGGGCCTCGGGAAGTTGCTCATCGCGGACGTCGATAGCGCAACACCGCCTAGTCCTCCGGTAAACTGACGTCTGCTGATCCCCCGCATCCCTGATCCCCCCTCGCCGCGGCTCCGCCCCGGCTTCCCTGCGGCTTTCGCAATGTTCTACCGAAATGCATCACATGGTCCTCGGCAGAGCAAGTATACGTCTGAGTAGGCCACATTTAGGACAGATCTCAGGCAAGTGGACCGGAAACTTTCGAAGCCCTACGATGTCGCCAAAATCACCCCCACGGGAGAAGCCCTCATGCCGG
>JAEYYQ010000401.1 GCA_023428365.1 Pseudomonadota bacterium
GGGAGACGGTCAGCATGGGTTGGTATGTTTGATCGGCCTTCGCGGACGACGCATCCTATCACAATCGGTCCCGCAGACATAAACAGCTCTGATGACGGCGCCACGACATCAGGCTGGCGAGAAGGCGCTACGCAAATTGCCCGCCGTTACCGGACAAATTGCCTGGCGTCGAGCGGCTCGCAATCCGCACGGCTTCTTCAGCGGCACGCACCAGCGCCTTGGCTTTGTTGATGCATTCCTGCTGCTCGTTCTCGGGAATCGAGTCGTAGACGAGGCCCGCACCGGCCTGGATGTGCATGACGCCATCCTTCACGATCGCCGTCCGCAGCACGATGCAGGTGTCCATCTGTCCATCAGCGGAGAAGTAGCCGACGCAGCCCGCATAGGGGCCGCGCTTGTCCTTCTCCAGTTCGTCGATGATCTCCATGGCCCGCACCTTGGGCGCGCCGGACACCGTGCCGGCTGGGAAGCCCGCCATCAGGGCGTCGATCGCATCCTTCTTCGGATCGAGCCGCCCGATCACGTTGGAGACGATGTGCATGACGTGGCTGTAACGCTCGATGATGAAGCGCTCGGTCACTTCCACGGAGCCGATCTCGGCCACGCGTCCAACGTCGTTCCGCCCGAGATCGAGCAGCATGAGATGCTCAGCGCGTTCCTTTGGGTCAGCCAGCAGGGCTTCGGCGAGCGCCTGATCCTCAGCCGCGGTCGCACCGCGTCGCGCCGTGCCTGCAATCGGCCTGATGGTGACTTCCCCATTCCGCACCCGAACCAGGATTTCCGGGCTGGAGCCCACGAGTGAAAATCCGCCGAAATCGAGATGAAACAGGAACGGGGAGGGATTCGTACGACGCAGAGCCCGATAGAGCGTGAACGGTGGCAATGCGAACGGGACCGAAAACCGCTGCGACAGCACCACCTGGAACACGTCGCCGGCCACCACGTAGTCCTTCGCCTTCGCCACCATATCCATGTACTCGGCGGGCGTGGTGTTCGATACCGGCTCGGGCAGCGCCACATTCTGGGGTGAACTGAGCGAAGGATGCGATAGCGGTGATTCCAGCGCCGCAGCGACCCCCGCGAGCCGAGTGACGGCGGCGGCGTACGCCGAGCGCGCATCGACCCCGTCGGCAGGACGCACCGGCGTCACCAGTGTCATCTCATCCTTCACCGCATCGAAGATGACCATGAGGGTCGGGCGGATCAGAATGGCATCGGGTACGCCGAGGACATCTTTGCGCGGCTTCGGCAAATGCTCGATCAACCGGACGGTGTCGTAACCCATGTATCCGAAGACGCCGGCCGCCATCGGGGGCAGGTGCTCGGGGACTTCGATCGCGGAACGGTCGAGCAGGGCGCGCAGGGCATCCAGCGTCGGTAGTGGTTCTGGTGTAAAGGCTTCGGGATCGGCGGATGGATCGAGATTGATCTCGGCCTTCTCGCCGTGGGCGCGCCAGACGAGGTCGGGCTTCAGCCCGATGATCGAATAACGGCCCCGCACGGCGCCGCCTTCGACCGACTCGAGCAGGAAGCTCATGGCCGATCCGCGCTCGGCGCCGGTTAGCTTGAGATAGGCCGAGACCGGCGTTTCAAGGTCAGCCACCAGCTTGGTCGAGACGAGCTGCGCGACGCCCTGCTCATAGGCAGCAGCAAAAGTGCCTGAAGTCGGCGACACGTCGAGGTCAGCCAGCTCGGTCGTCGTCACCGGAGTCATCCTTAGATTGGGTCGTTCGATTTTCAGCTTATTGCTGACGCTCCGCCCCGATCGCGCGCAGATAAGCATCCTGGTTGATATTCACGCCAAGCTGCTGCTGCAAGGCCGCAACGTAACTCGCCAGAGCATCGCCCTGCATTTGCCCGTTGATGACGGGGCGCAACTTGTCGAGTTCTTCCTTGCTCGTTGCCGGGGCCGGCGTGATCTCGGTCACACGGAAGACCAACCGCGACTTGCCATCCTGGGTTTCCACGGAGGTGGCATTGCCCTTCGGCGTGATGAACGCCAGCGTAATGGCTGCTTCCGGAAGTCCCGGCGCTCCGCCGATGCGCTTGAAGTTGGCTGCGGTTTCGACCTTCCCGCCGACTTCCGCCGCGAGCTTATCCATCGCTTCACCCTGCGTCGCCCGCTCAGCGAGTTTGGCTGCGAGTTCAGCCAGCAGACGCCGCGTCTCTTGCTCGCGCCACAATGCCTTGACGTCGGCCTCCGCCTCTTCGAACGAACGCTGCTTGGTCTCGGTGATGTTGAGTACGTCGACCCAGCCATAGCCGCCGCCAGCCAGCTCGATGGTTTCGCTTTCCGATCCGACCGCGGTCTGGAATCCGACCGCCAGCAACCGTTGCGCGTCCGGACTGTCGAGTGCCGGCTTGCCGTCCGGTGTCTTTCCGGTACGGTCTACGGCAGCGATCTCGATAAACGGGACGTTGAGGCTTGAAGCGATTTCCTTCAGCGGCTTACCCGCCGCGCGATTGTCGTCGACCTCATCGTGCAGCCGGTTGATCTCCGGCCCGGCCTTGTCCGCCGCCAACTGATTGCGGAGCTCCTCCTTGACCTCATCGAGCGTGCGCTGTTTGCCCGGCTCGATGTCCGTGACCTTCACGATCACGGTTGCGAAGCGGCCTTCAACAACGTCCGAGACGCCCCCTGACGCTAGGCCAAACGCGACCTCGGCGATTTTGGGATCGATCAGGTCGGCGCGCGTCATCAAACCAAGCGAATAGTGCTTTTCTTCGACACCAAACTCCTTGGCGACATCTTCGAAGCTCCGCCCTCCTGCGATGGCTGCCGCTGCCTTGTCGGCCGCAGCCTTGTCCGCGAACGCGATCTGAAGAATGCGCCGCCGCTCGGGAACTGCAAACCGTGCCTTGTCATGCTCATAGGCTGCGGCGATGTCGGCGTCGCTGATGGCGATCTGCTTGCCGACCGATTCAGCCGTCAGATTGATGATCGCCAAGCTGCGGAATTCCGGCGTCATCAAGCGCTGCTTGTTCGCCTCATAGGTTTCCTTGAGCTTGGTCTCATCGGGCTCGGGCAGGGTGATCGCGACCGCAGGATCAATCGTGAAATGTTCCGCGGTGCGGGATTCGTCGCGGTACGTCCGCAGGATATCCAGCATCGTGTCGGGGACGACGACGCCACTGGCCAGCGCTCCGGTAAGCTGCTCGCGGATCTCTTCACGGCGCCGCATGTTGATGAAGCCGAGTTCCGTCACACCGAGCTCGCGCGCTGCATAATCCACCGCGACGCGGCTGAAGTTTCCGTCAGGGCCGCGGAAGGCAGGGTCGTTTCGAATTGCCTCGGCCACGCCGGTGTCGGAGAGAGCCAGTCCCATTTGACCAGCTCGCTGTTCGACCGCGGATGAACCGATGAGACGCGCCATCACACGCTGATCGAGGCCCCAGGCGCGGGCTTGTTCCATGGTCGGGCGACGACCGATCTGCCGCGCGATGTATTCCATCTCGATCTGCAGGGCGCGCTGAAACTCGTCGGAGGTAATTTCCCGGTCGCCAACTTTAGCCAGCGCCGTTTGATTCGCGCCTGTGAAGACGTCGGCAATGCCCCAGACGGCGAAGCTGAGAATCAACAGACCCATCAAAATTTTCGCCACCCAGCCGGTGACGCTGCGGCGCAGGATCTCTAGCATCGCGCGGTCAATTCCTCGAAGTGCAACGATCCGGCACA
>JAEYYQ010000478.1 GCA_023428365.1 Pseudomonadota bacterium
GTTGCTGCCAACTTTTTGATCGCGCCCAAAGAAAAACCGCCACCCTGCTTCAACGCAGGATGGCGGCCAGAAGATCTGTCGAACGACGGATATCTCCGTCGTTCGCATAATAATCAGTGCAACCAGCTTACCAGGGCTGCCACTTAACCGAACCGGACGGCTGAGCACTGGCCATCGGAGACGTGCTGAACTTCTGCCAGGTGGCCGTCACCTTGGTGCCGGTGTTGACCTTGTTGTAGAGCTCGATCACGTGCTCGTTGTGCATACGGATGCAGCCCTTCGAAACGTTCTGGCCAATCGTCCAGGGCGCGTCCGTCCCGTGAATGCGATAGAGCGTGCTACCAAGATACAGGGCGCGCACGCCGAGCGGGTTGCGCGGATCGCCGCCCTGAACCACCGCCGGCAGCTTCGGATTCTCGCGACGCATATCTGCGGTGGGCGTCCAGGTCGGGTTCACGCGCTTTGCCGTGACGATCTGAATGCCCTGCCAACGCGCTTCCGCCTTCGGTACCGCGATCGGATAGCTGATTGCACGTCCCTTGGCGACCACGTGGTACAGGCGACGATCACCAAAGCTGACGATGATCTGGCCGGGTCCGTAGTTCGAGTTGAACGCAACTTCCTGCCGGTCGGAAACAGAGTTTGCACCGCCGCTGCCGAACCAGCTGCCGAAAGACTGAGCCTGAGCACCGGTGACAGGCGCGATGACTGCAGCCAACGCAATAGCAATGCCAGCGAAACGCGAACGATTAAAAGTCATTCCAATACCAATCATGATCTCTTTTCCTTGCGGACACCGCCGCGAGTGGGTTGCAAGAAGATTCTGGAGGCATGGGCTCCCGCTGAGAGCGGTACGGATTGCACCGCGGCTTCGAAGCCCGATTTCGGGAAACTGCGTTCAGCCTACGGCTGCATGCGCCGCGTTTTAGCGTAAATTGATTTGAACGTTTCATCGAACCGTGCCGCCTGAGTATCGGAGCTATTCAGGCTCGCCACGGCACCAAAATCGATACTTGTATCAGCCCGTTGGAAAAGGGCGTTCGATGCACCACCGAACAGCCGCTGCGATGACCGCATCAGATTGAACACGAAGCGCGCGTGCGCGCCGTGCGTGCAATGATGCTGCTTGATCTTATGCTGCTTCAGGACATTGCAAGTCAGGCACTCCGGTGCTCCGGCAAGGGCCGTGACCGTGATATCTGCCTGCCGCATCTCGGAACGCGCGTTGGCTTCGCCACCGATCAGCAGCAACGCGAGCATCATCAGCACGCCGGAGATCATCCGCGCGGATTTGCTGAACAGGGCTGTCGTCTGCTTGGACATGCGCGCCAAAGGCCTGCGGCTCACCATCAAACAATGCTGTTGCCTAACACTGTTCGAACCACTTAGCGACTCGATGATGGCAGGCGATGACCGCAAGTTGCCGGCAGAACACAAAGATTCCGTAATCTGCGCGCGAACACGCGATATTTCAGTCTACAACAATTCGTGATCAGCCGAATTATACTCAGCCGACGGAGCCGGCGCGCAGCCGCTTCATGATTTCGTGGCGGGCGCCACGTGCGGTCGGGGTCCAATCGGCGCGGCGAGAGGCGATCAGGTTAGCCTGGGATCTCAGAATGACGCCATCGTCGAGAATTCGCAGACCGTTGGCGGCGAGGGTCGCGCCCGTCGTCGTGATATCAACGATCAGGTCAGCGGCCCCGGAGGCTGGCGTGCCCTCCGTCGCACCGAGGCTTTCGACGATGCGGTAGTCGCTGACGCCCTTCGACAGGAAGAATCGCCGCGTCAGGTTGGTGTATTTCGTCGCCACCCGCAGGCGCCTCTCATGGGCGCGCCGGAACGCAGCGCCCATGGGCTGCAACTGGCGCATCGAACGGATGTCGATCCAGCAATCCGGCACCGCGACCACGACATCAGCATGGCCGAAGCCCAACGGGCGCAGCAGCTCGACGCGCTCATCCGCGTTGATGATGTTCTCGCGAATCAGATCCTCGCCCGTGATGCCGAGATGTGCCTGCCCGGTCTTCAGATAGGAGGCAATTTCCGACGAGGACACGAACGCCACCTCGACGCCATTCAGCCCCTCGATCTCGCCCCGGTACCCGCGCTCGCTGCCGGACTTGCGCAGCACGATGCCGGCCTTGGCCAGCGCCTCGGACGTCTGCTCCATCAGCCGTCCCTTGGACGGCACGGCAAAAACGAGAGTGTCGCTCATGGCTCGACCCCGCTCACGGCGGACAACAATCGCTCGGTGTGGATAGCTGAACCCACAGCCGGCACCGGCTCCGGCGCACCGACGGCCTTCAGCAACCCATCGTAGCGTCCGCCACCGGCCACGGGGCTCGTGGCGCCGAGATTTGGCGCGACCACCTCGAACACGAAGCCTGTGTAGTATTCAAAATTGCGCCCGAACTCGGCAGAGAACTCGATCTGCGCCGGATCGATGCCGCTGTCGATGAGAAGCTGGAGACGCTCGGAATAAGCGCTGAGCGCATCCGCGATATCGATGCCGCTGCGATGCATGAGATCAGCCAGCCGGGCTCCGGCAGCCCGCGCGAGCGCCTTGACCTTGACGTAGGTCTCGATCAGCTCGGCTGAAGCCTGCGACAGCGGGGACGCCGAAGCATCGACCGCAACAGCGTGCAAACCCTGCGTGATCTCACGCAAACTTCGCGCACCGATCAGCTCGATACCTTTCGCATCCAGATAACGTGCGACCGCCGCCTCCGCGTCCTTAAGATCATCGGCCTCCAGAACATCGACCAGATCGGCAGGGAGATCGTGGAGTGCACCGGCGGGATTGGTGCTGAGCCGGGTCAGCTCTTCTCGAAACGCCTCGGGCCGCCAGAATTGCTGACGTAACCGCGCGCGCCACGGAGCGGGCATTTCGATCGCATCCAGCAAAGCCTGGAACAGTCCGAGATCGCCAATCCTGAGACCATAGGATTTCAGTCCGGCGGTTTTGAGTGCTTCCAGCGTAATCCGCACCACCTCGACTTCGGCTTGCGGGCGGCGGTTCTCGGCAAAGCATTCGATGCCGGCTTGACGGAACTCGCGCGGGTGCGCCGCCGACGCACCGACCGGCTGAAACCGGAACGTCGGCCCGTTGTAGCAGTAGCGCGCCTTGACGTTGCCCTCAGGGTGACGCTCCAAGTGCAGACGGCAGGTCGGCACCGTCAGATCGGGACGTAAGCACAATTCCT
>JAEYYQ010000490.1 GCA_023428365.1 Pseudomonadota bacterium
GCGCGGGCCTCGTCCTCACGGCGCAGGCGTTCGAGCTGCTCGACGTTTCGCTCCATCTGCCGCACCGCGAGTTCCCGTTCCAGCGCATCCGAAATGATACGCGGTTCGAGGCTGGCATAGGAGAGCAGCGGTCCGACCTGGATAACCGAGATGCCTGGCAGCGAAGCCTGACGAGCGCGCGAAGCCGCCGTGGGCTGGAACCGCCACTCGCTGTCGATCTTTAGCTCGCCGAGATCGATCGTCGTGCGGTTGGTCACGACCGCGGCAGGCGTTTCGACCGACAGGGCGTCGATCCGCAGCGCACCCTCGCCGAGGATGACAGGCACCGTGCGTGTGCCAAGCGAAAGCGGCCCGGTGGCGAGGGTCCTGCGCAGCTCTTGCTTCAAACCATCACCGCTGCCTACGACGCGTCCCAGCAGCACGGCCTCAGTCGTTGCCTCGACGGCGTTTGGCGATAACCGCTCCATCGATGCGGATTTGAGTTCCAGTTCACCCTTGCCGGTCATCACGGAGATCAGAGCGCGCGGCGTCACGGCCTGACCGGAAAACTGGACGTTCATATTCGCGCTGCCGGCCCCAACCGGGGTCTCGGTAGCTCCCACGATCTGGTCCAGCCGGATATCAAACAGACCGAACACACCGGTCACGCCGGCGCCCGCCGCGCCTTTCTCGATCTTGAAAGCGCTCGACACCGCGCCTCCCAGCGCGCGGCCCTCCAGCTTCGTGACCGAAACCTTACCGGGCTCGATATCCGCTTCGACGGTGGCTGCCGACAAGCCGAAGCCTTCCTCCAGCGTCAGCGCATCAGTCTGCAGCTTGATCGTGCCGCGCACGTGCTCGAGGTTGTCGAAATCAAACGGTTCCTCGCGCCAATTCGAGGCGAGAGCATCATCCGTCTCTGTCGGCGCGCGACTGCCATCCAGCACGAAGGCCAGCAGCCGCGGCAAAGACACCTCGTCCGCATTGAGAACGGCGTCGATGCGACGCGCGTCCTGCGAACCGGCCAGATTGATCTCTCCGGAAACACGCGATTTGCCGAGTTCGAACCGGTTGGCCTTGAGCTTCAGTCCCGCCTCGGTGACGGCGACGCCGAGCTTACCCTGCAATCCCAGCCCGACTGCGGCCGCCGGCGGAGACAGGCCGGCGAACGTAAAGGCCTCAACGGCATCCGGAACCGCAACCTCGGCCTGCCCATCAAAACGCAGCGAGAGATCATCCGGAATGGAAACGTGCCCACGCGCATCGACCTTCACATCGTCGACGGCGACTTGAACCAATGTGTCCATGCGCTCGGCCGGAATACCGACCGCCTTCAGCAGCAGACGTCCTTCCCGGTCGGCGTTTCCGGGCGAGGCGTTGACCACCGAAGCGCCGGTCAGCGCGTCATAGCCGAGACGGACGACCTGCGCACCTTCGGCCAGCACCATCGCGTCCATCGGGGCACTGCGCCACCCCGACCATCCCCCTTTGAGTGTTACGTTCGCGACCAGCGGCTTGCCCAACGCCATGCCGTCGAGACTGAGCTGCGCATGGTGATCGTCGCCGGAACCGAACCCAGCCACGACGGCCAGCCGCATCGGCGCCAAGCGCGCCAGTCCTTGGCCGAGCCCTTTTTGCGTATCGATCGCCGCGAGTTGAATCACCTCCCGCATCGCCGGTTCGGAGGCCGCAGCCACAACGCCCCGTAACGACCCTTTCGGCCCGGTCGCCAGTTCCTTCACATCACCGCTAAGGTCGATCTTGAAACCGGCCGGTGTCGCGGCTCGCAGCAGAGGAATACTCAGCCCGCCGTCCTGAAGCAGGATTTCCGTATCCACATCATTGAGAACTTGGCTTCCGTCGGACAGCACATCGGCTCGGACGCGGATTCGCGCATCGAAATCGGCAAGTCCAGGCCAGGATGAGCCAGTTTCACGCTTTTCCGGATCGGTCAGGAGATGACTAAGCCCAGCCTTCAGCGCTCCGGGTAGCACACCCGAGATATCGGCTTTGCGGCTCTCGACGGAAAGCGCCAGCGCGCGACGACTGCCCCATTTGTAACCGAAATCGCCAGCGAAGCGGCTCACACCTGCGTCGAGTGTGCCTTGTCGAAGCTCGACTCCAGTCGGATTGAGGTACAGCACGGACGTCAGTGAAAACCCGGTATCGCCAACAGCCGGAACCGGCACAGCACCACGCGTCGCCCATCCAAGCAAACGGCCCAGGCTCGACCCGCGCATCAGCAGATCGCCCCTCAACCCCTCAGCGATACCGCCGCGATCCACCTCGCCGCTGAAATCGACACGCACGCCCCCCGGGAGCGTCGCGCGCATCTCCTTGACCTTCAGCCCCAGCCCGCGATCTTCGACGGCCAGCGCCAGTCCGCTGATGGAGTCTCCGGCGAAGTTCGCCTGATCAATCGCAATCCGCGCCGCAACCTCACCCTGTTTCGGCAGCAGATCGATCAGACCGACGCTGAGACGGCGCGCGGTCTCGAACGCATTGGCATCAGCCGGTGCGGCCGATATCTTCTCCAGATCGAGCCACTTGGACTCCAGATTGGCGCGAAACGTCCTCGCACCTTGCCAGCCGGCCTCGGCAGTGCCGGTCAGAAGCTGCGGTCTGCCCGCCTGCTCGAAAGAGAAAGCAATATCTGACAGCTTGGCGCCCAGCGTATCGGCGGTGAGGCGGGCGCGGACTTCGAACGCATTTTGCGAAACCGGCTCCTGCTCCTGCCCTGCGCCCTCGGTGACCGGTCGTGGAGCGAAGCTGCGCTCACGCGCCACCGCAACCGAGATATCTCCCTCCCCACGCGGCTTTCCGCCCGGATCGTGGATCCCACCCTCGAACGTGTAGGTGCTGACGGTGCTGGGAACGCGCATGATCGCTTTCAGGCGGAAACTGCCGTCGGCCTCGGGCGCGGCAGTCGATCCGCGCA
>JAEYYQ010000521.1 GCA_023428365.1 Pseudomonadota bacterium
GGGAAACGAAAACCGCGAGCAATACAGCGGCAATGCCTGCCTGCTTCGCGCAGATCCGTCGGTCTGCTGTCACGCTGTCCTTCACGTCGCCTGCCCCTCGTATGCTGCTGGCCAGATGGTAATCCAAGACGATCCATCCAAACCGCGCTGCGAGCGCACACCACAGACTCTCCCGAGTGTGCGAATCAACCCGAAGCATACCGTAAGCCCGTGACGGCAACGGATTGTCCCTGCTTCTTTAAACGAGAATTTGTGGTCAGGATACGGCGATCAGGTCATCCTGAGCAATCGCTGCACGGCTTATTTGCCGCTATGCCGTCACCGACACGAATATTGCGTCGGCTGAGCGTTACTCGCCGGCAGCAATCGCCATCGCCGTTGGCAGCCGCACGAAGGATTCGCGAACCTTCGGAGCCTGCACGTATGTCCAAGCCGATGCATCAGCCAGCAACGCCTTGACGATATTCGCGTTCAGACGATGACCGCCGCGCACCGAACGATAAGCTCCGAGCATCGGCATACCGGCCAGCGACAAATCACCGACCGCGTCGAGCATTTTGTGGCGGACGAACTCCTGCGGATAACGCAGTCCTTCGCGATTGAGGATTCGATCGTCACCAATGGCGATGGTGTTATCGAGCGATGCGCCGAGAGCCAGACCGGCCTTCCAGAGCTTCTCAACATCACGCATGAACCCAAAGGTCCGAGCGCGGGATAGTTCATGCCGGAAAACGCCAGGGCTGATGTCGAACGCCAGCCGCTGCGAGCCGATCACCGACGTGTCGAAGCTGATCTCGATGTCGAGGTGGAAGCCGGAATGCGGCGTCAGCTCACCCCACGACTCGCCTTCTTCGACGCGGATCGGCTTAAGAACCTTAATGAACTTGCGCGATTCGCTCAGTTCGCGGAGGCCAACTTCGTCGATCGCAGCAACGAACGGAGCAGCGCTGCCGTCCATGATCGGAACTTCCTTGCTGTCGATTTCGATATAGCAGTTATCGACAGACAGGCCGCGCAGCGCTGCGAGGAGATGCTCGACGGTGCCAACGCTGACGCCAGCGTCATCCCCGATCACAGTGCAGAGCGTTAAGTTCTTGACGTAGCGAACGTCGGCCGGGATTTCAGCAATAATTCGGCCACGTTTGTTGACTAGAAACTTCAGACCGGTGTCAGGCCCTGCGGGGTGCAGAATAACGGAAGCAGGCGCTCCGCTATGGACCCCTTTGCCTTGTAACTCGATTTCACGGGCAATCGTAGTCTGTCGCGCGCCAATGAATCGCTTCGACATGTCTGCGCCGTCCCTCGATCCCTGCAGGCTCACAAACCGTTCCCAACCGGCCTGCTTACCTTCCCCCGTCCGATCATTCCCTGCTTGCCAATTCTGCGGTCTTTCTAAAACACGAGACCTGCGACTGACACGAAGCGAATGACTGTTGTGGTAACGATAACGCTGCGTCCCTCATGGGGACAAATCACGCTTTCTTACGCACTGTTACCACAAAGCTGCAGGTTCGAAACACGCATGAGAATTGCAGCCGCACCGTTCACTGACGTCCGCGACCTTTACGGGAAAAATCCGTAAAATCAACCGGTTCTGAAGGCATTCCGCGATTTGTGCCCAGGTCTTCGTAGTGACGACGATGGGCGTAGTGCGGATCATCTTGCCCATTTCCACTGCCGTCGAAAGAGGCGTCGTAGGAACTTTCCTCAGCCGGTGGATGATTCGGCGCCTCAGAACGCCTCCGGAAGCCAGTGATTCGCTCGAACAAACTCGGCTTCTTGGCTGTTTGCGGCTGCTCCGGCGGGTGCCGATTCGCGGCGTGCATATGCTGCCCGCCCGACTCGTGTTCGCCCGCGCGCGAACGAAACTCGCGTTGCGCAATCGGTGGAAAATCTTCAACCGTTGGCATGCGCCGGGGACCACGCCGGATCTCCGTCGGACCAGCAGGCGTGAATGACTGCGGCGGACGTCCTGCGGAAGCCGGGTCGGCCTTCTTCGGCGCCGGCATCGGAGCAGGCCCAAGTTGTGGCGGACGCTCCTCGATCACGACATTTTCCGGCCCCATCCAGGCGTCACGTTTGCCATGCGGAGGCGGAACAGTCGTGCTGCCGTCATCCATCGCGCGCGACAGGACGTCCATGAAATCGCCCGGTGTTCCCTGGGGATGCGATCTCGCTGGCGCACTCTGGCGCGGTTGCGGCGGAGGCCCGCCGTGACCAGCATTCTGCTGGGCTTGCGGGACATTCAGCGGCGGCGGCGTCGTTTGCTGTTGATATCCCTTGGGAGCCGCGTTCGGCGGAGCCCTCATCGCCTCGGCAGGCTCCGACAGGCCCGATGCCACGATCGACACCCGTACGCGATTGCCAAGGCTTTCGTCGAACGTCGCGCCGACGATGATATTCGCCTCGGGATCGACCTCCTGGCGTACACGGCTTGCGGCTTCATCGACGTCGTACAACGTCAGATCACGACCACCGATGATCGACAGCAGCAGCCCTTTGGCGCCGCGCAGCGACACGTCAT
>JAEYYQ010000621.1 GCA_023428365.1 Pseudomonadota bacterium
CCCACAACAGGAGAGTTGTCGCCAGAACTGATACTTTTACGCAGGTCTGCCACATGATCCCGGGAACGTACGTCCACTAAGCTTAATGATCCGTGAACCACCGTCCCGCTCAGTGGTCGACAACGGACATTTGATTGGACGCCGAGTGAGCCTCGAATAAGGCATCGGCTGCCGGAACAGCAGGCCGCACAATCACAATTTGTGACGGGGTTCCTCAACGCGCAGGGAGCGAATCTGAACGCGCGCACTGGAATCCAGGAATCGGTGCGCTGACATGTTCAGGGTTAGCGCCATGGAGCCGGGATAGCCCTAAGGCCGGACGCCATCATTCATGTACCGACGCCAAAGGGTCTCACCAACCATGCAATCGGTTTTCTCGGTATTCGACTGAAGCTGCGCCTTGATGAGGCGGGGCGGCGGCTCGTAACCGGCGATCTCCAGCAGCAGCTTCTGCCGCGTCGCCGTGGCGAACTCAGCTTTGTCGCGGATCGGGATCATGAAAGACCCCGGGCCACCGATCACGCAATCGGCATAGTAACGATCGAGATAGTTGATATCGAAGAAGCTCGATTGGCTCGGCCGGATGATCACCGGCAGGCCATTGATGACAATGCCCGCGTTTAAAAGCCTCTCCCGGACCCGTTCGACTGGACCTCCCGCGTTGTTCGGCCCGTCCCCGGACACATCGATGACACGCCGCAGACCGCGATACGGGTTCGCGGCCAACCTGCTTTCCGCATATTCGAGAGCCGCGGATATCGACGTCATCCGATGGCGCGCAATCGGTGCTTCGGCGAGCCGCGCGGCCACGTCATCGGCTGCCTGCTTCCCATCGACGATCGTCCAGGGCAGCACGACCTCCTGGTTGAAGGGTCCGGCCCACTCGATATAGGTGATCGCGATCCGGCCGGTCGGTCCGGACTGAATGGCGGCCACGATCTGCGGATCGCGCAACGCGTCGACATAGCCGTCGCGCTGCAGACGCTGCTCCTCCAGATCCATGGAGAGCGAGACATCGACGGCCAGGACAAGTTCGAGATCTACGGAATCGTCCGCGCGGACAGGCGGGCCGCCAAACGTGACGAACAGGAGAGCAACGCCAAGTATCAGTACCCGCGTAATCCCGAACATACCGGGAAGTCTGCCATGTGTGGATAGTCTTGCAAAGCGCCGCGTCCATCGATCAAAGGATAGTGAACGGTCACGGCCGTCGCTGCAGGAACGCCAGCGTCCCCTCCTTGTAGCGACGATCACCGACCGCTTTCATATGATCGCGCCCCTCGATAACGAGCGCTTCCCCGCTTGGAATCATTGCCGCCAAACCCTCAGCCGTCCCTCCGATCACGTCGTCGCTGCCGACCGCAACGAGCACCGGACATGCCAGACGAGCTACATCCTCAGGCTTGATGGGATCGCGCGATGAACGAATGCAGGCGGCAAGCGCCTTCAAGTCCGCGCCCGTTTGTTCCGCGAACGCACGGAAGGTCCGCGCCGTAGGATTGGTCACCTGATCGATGCTGTCGGCCTCAAGCGCGGTCGCAATCGGTCCGGTCCCCGCCATTCCCCGCACCATGTTGGATCCCAATCCGCCGAAGATGCAGCTTCGCACGCGATCGGGATGAGCCAGGGTCAGAAATGCGGTGATCCGGGCGCCCATCGAGTAGCCCATCACATCCGCCCGCTGAATGCCGAGATGATCGAGCAACCGGCGTGCGTCCTCGGCCATCAACGGAGCACCATACTGGCTGACGTCGTACAGTTTCTCGCTTTCACCGTGCCCGCGATTGTCGATGGCGATCACACGGAACCCGTTATCGGTCAGGAAGCGAATCCAGCCGGTGTCTTTCCAGTTGACGCCGCTGTTGGACGCAAATCCATGGATCAGCAGGATCGGATCCCCCGCTCCTTCGTCGAGATAGGCGATCTTCACTCCGTCGGAGAGAAAGCTCTGCACGGCTGCTCCTTCCTGGTTCACGCGGCATCCACGGTTGCGACAAGCGTTTCCCTACCATTTCTGCCGGGGGGCGGGTATGGTCCCGCTCGCATCGCTGGTCTCAAGCTCGGAAAGGGCACGCGCCGATGGCTGCGGACATCGTCCCTCACTTCGCCAACGACGATGGCGTCGAGAAAATCTTCATTGGCGTCAAGGAGTTCAACTGCATGGGCGCACGTGCGCCGTTCGACCATCCGCATGTCTACCTCGACATGGGTGCCGATCACCAGGTGCTGTGCCCGTATTGCTCGACGTTGTATGTCCACGACCCTCGGCTGAAGGCGAACGAGTCGGAGCCTGCAGGCTGTCTCGTGACAGCTGACGCGACCGCTTGAACGGGAGGCCTGCGTGCCGGGCGATCGGCCAATACTGATCGCAGGCGCGGGTATCGGCGGGCTGGCGCTCGCTATTGCTCTGGCGCGCCGCGGCATTGGCTCCCGTGTTCTCGAACGTCACACGGAATATTCCGGTGCAGGCGCCGGCATCCAGCTCGGTCCCAATGCTGTGGGCGTATTGAGCCGATTAGGTGTCGCGGAACGGCTGGCACCATACGTCGGCAAACCACACACCCTGCGCGTGTTTGATGGCGGCTCCGCGCGCGTCATCACCAATTTCCCATTGGGTCCGTGGCTCGAGGCCCGACATGGCGCACCTTACTGGGTCGCGCATCGCGCCGATCTTCACAAAGCTCTCTTCGATACGGCTGCCGAAGAACCTCTCATCGAGATAATTCCGGGGTGCGATGTCACCTCATTCGACTGCACGGGTGACGATGTGAGCGTGAAAACGGCAGCCGGCGACACGCACCGAGGCACGTTGCTCGTCGGCGCTGATGGCTTGTGGTCGACTGTTCGGCGGCAGCTATGGCCGGATTCACCGCTGACGTATTCCGGCAGAACCGCGGCCCGCGCCGTGCTGCCGCGCTCACGGCTGCCGGCCAAATTCCAGGAGGCGATCACCGGCATCTGGCTCGCCCCAAGCGCGCATATCGTGCACTACCCCGTTCGCGGCGGTGAAGATCTGGCGCTGGCCATTCTCGCGGAGGAAGACTGGCCCGGTGAGGGTTGGGGTCTACCGGTTGACCGCGACGCCCTACTCGCCCGGCTGCATCGGTTTTCACCCGAGCTTATCAGCCTGCTCGCGCTGGCGGACGACTGGCGTCGATGGCCACTCTACGACCCTACTCCCCTCGCAGCATGGTCACGGAATCGCGTCACTCTGCTCGGCGATGCGGCCCATCCCGTGTTGCCGTTCCTGGCACAGGGCGGTGCGCTGGCCTTGGAGGATGCCGAAGTGTTGAGCGCGGCAGTGGCCAAGTGGTCTGATGCTCCTCAACGTGCCCTGGCCCACTATGAACGTGTCCGCCACCCTCGGGCTGTGAAGATGCAGCAAACCTCTCGGCAAAACGGGCTCATCTATCACATGGCCCCGCCGCTTTCCTATGGACGCGACCTGACCCTGCGCTTGCTGCCGGGACACACGATGATGGCGCGGTACGACTGGGTCTATGGCTGGCAGCCTGAAGCTCTCTGACCGTTCGCGACCTCACGCGATGATTGGGATTGATCCGCGTCATTGCCGTGCCGATCATTGTGATCATATTTAATAGGTTGGAATTTGTGAGGGAACGCCGACCTCACGAAGCTTGAGGGAGATCATCGCTGACATGCCCCGCGTCTCGCGAAAGCAGGCTGAACAGCATCACAACGACATTCTCGAAGCGGCAGCGCGGCTGTTTCGCGAACATGGCATCGACGGCGTCAGTCTTCCTGGCGTGATGGCCGAAGCCGGTCTGACCCATGGTGCATTCTATGGCCATTTCGCATCGAAGGATGCTCTGGCGGCCGAAGCCTGCAACCTGACCTTCGAGGAATGCCGCCGACGCTATGACGAACTTCGCGAGAAGCATGGAGCCGATCGAAACGCGATGCGTCGCGAGTTCGTGACGCTCTACACAAGCAAACCGCACCGCGATAATCCGGGAGTCGGCTGCCCAGCTCCAACCCTCGGCGCGGACATTGCGCGCAAGTCGGACTGCGCTGAAGTCCGCAAAACCTTCGCGATCGGCTTCGACGAATTGATCAACGAAATGGCCAGATTCATGTCGCGCCCCAGATCATCAGCCCGACGCGAGGAGACGCTGGCATCCATTGCGATGTTGGCGGGAGGGATCCTGCTTGCGAGAGCGACGGCGGGCCATCCAATTTCTGATGAAATCCTCGACTCGGTGCGGCATGCCCTGATCGGACGGACACCTGACGCTCGCCGCTGAATGAGTCCTGCCGGACTGTCGGCGTCGGAATATCGTGCGGATTTCACCTCTCTCACCAGCTTGACCGAACTGGCTGAATCATGAGAGTTCTCAGTCAGTCCTCGGCGTACCGGGAAAAGGGCAGAGTACCGCTCGTGCAACGAAGCGATGCTTCGTCATTATTCTGATTATACGTCAGATCCCCTTTAGCGCCTCGAGGGCTTCGGCTCTGCGAGGCGCTAATTTATTGCCTGCAGTACAGCCAGACAGCTCTCATATTTTGCAAGCTCGGGATCGCGCTCTTCGCGAGACACTCATTGGCTATTTGGCTGAGCTGAAGTTGGCGTGCCGCCACGGAAAACACCCGCGCGCATGGGGGTCCGGGTGGGTTCTGGTCGCGCGCGGGTGCCCTCTTCCTAGAGACAACCTTTGATCCCGCTGCTCTAGGTAGAGTTAGGTTAACATTGGTCAATTAATTCGCAACCCGCAGATATATCAGCGCAGTCATGCGTATATTGCAGGCACACG
Source organism: Pseudomonadota bacterium (assembly GCA_023428365.1). GTDB lineage: Bacteria > Pseudomonadota > Alphaproteobacteria > Rhizobiales > Hyphomicrobiaceae > ZC4RG25. The sequence goes on from JAEYYQ010000621.1 coordinate 4,773, forward strand.
GCAGCAGTCCGAGCACAAGTCAACCCCTTTATTC
>JAEYYQ010000016.1 GCA_023428365.1 Pseudomonadota bacterium
AACGGCAGTGCAGCAGAAGGGCTGACACCCGGGCAGGTCGTGCCGATCCATTGGCGTCGCGACAAGCTGCACATTTTCGACGCCTGAGGCTTCGTAAGTATTTCGCGAGGAACATCGCTGTGCCGACCCCGATCACAGTTCTCACGCCAACAGGAACCCTCGGCTATGGATTTGGCGAAGCCGCACTGGCCCGCGGTATGTCGCTCAAGCCGTCAGTCATCGCCGTTGATGCAGGATCGACAGACCCAGGGCCTCACTATCTCGGCTCCGGCGAAACGCTCGTCTCGCGCCACTCCATCAAGAAGGAGTTGACACAGCTCATCACGGCTGGCCGCGCAGCAGGCATTCCGGTGATCGTCGGCAGTGCGGGCGGCGCCGGCTCGGGAGTGCAGGTCGACTGGACGGGCGACATCGTCCGTGAAATCGCGCGCGAAAACAAACTGTCCTTCAATCTCGCCTGGATTTACGCCGACATTCCGCGCGACAGACTGAGGACTGCTTTCAAGGCTGGCGAGATCAAGGATTTCGAGGCAGGCTTCGATCTGACCGAGAAAGACGTTGACGAAGCCGTATCCGTCGTCGCGCAGATGGGTCACGAACCAATCTGTGAAGCGCTCGATAAAGGCGCCGATGTCATCATCGCCGGTCGCTCCTGCGACGACTGCGCGATCGCTGCCTACCCGATCTGGAGAGGTGCCGATCATGGCCTTGCCATCCATATGGGAAAGATCCTGGAGTGCGGCGCGTTCTCAGCCGAGCCGTTCGCGATGGACGTCATGCTGGGAACCGTTGCGGACGATCATTTCATTCTGGAACCGGGCTCCCTGGATCGGCGGGCCTCGATCAAATCGGTTGCCGCGCATTCGTTGTATGAGCGAGAAAATCCGTACACGCATGCCGGACCAGGTCATCAACTTGACCTGTCGAAAGCCAGATTCGCTGAGATCAGCGACCGCCAGGTCCGTGTCGAGGGCGCGCGCATCCAGGCGACGGACGACTTCTACGTCAAACTGGAAGGAGCCCGCACTATCGGCTTCCGAACCATCTGCATCGCCGGCGTACGCTGTCCGACGATGGTCTCGCGTATCGAGGAGCTTCTCGAAACAGCACGCGAAAAGACACTGGCTTACTTCGCACCCGAACCGGTGCGGATCACGTTCCACGTCCACGGCCGCAACGGCGTGATGCAAAAGCTCGAACCGCAGCGCAATGCGCTGTCGCACGAACTTGGCATCGTTATGGACGTGGTGGCACCGAGCCAGGAGTTGGCGCACGCCGCATGCCATCACCTCAGCGGCACGCTGCTGCACATGCACTATCCCGGCATCTTCAACACATCGGGCAATCTGGCGTTTCTCTATTCGCCGTCGGAACTCGATGCCGGGCCGGTCTACGAGTTCTCGATCTATCACCTGATGAAAGCGAAATCCCCGACCGAGCTGTTCCCCGTACACATGGAGAAGATCTGATATGGCGGTACGTCAGGTCGCGCTGTCGGAGATTGCCGACATCATCCGCAGTAAGAACGCTGGTCCTTACCGGATCACGTTCGACATCATGTTCAAGGACCCGAAGCGCTATGCGCAGGTCCGTGACAGTGGCTCCATCACGCGTGAAGGCGTCGCCAAGGCCTTCGGCATCCCGGTCGAGGATGTGACGTCATTCTTCAATGTCGACATGGCGAACGCCATCAAGGCGACGCTGCGCCGTCCGCTGACGCAGAGCGCATTCGGCGAGTCCGACGTCTACGGCTGCCAGCAGCACGCACCGCTGCTTGACCTCACCGTTTCCCTGAAGGACGCCTGACATGCGGATTACGCGAGAATGGGCGCTTGTTCTGATCGGCCTGCCGATCGCGTTCATTGTCGCGTTCTTCTTCGTGCCGTTCGCCATTGTAGTTCTGGACAGTCTCAGGACCCCTGAAGGAGCCTGGACGCTGGCCCACTATCGCAAGGCCATCGGCGATCCGTTCTATTGGGAAGTCCTGCTCATTACGTTCAGACTGTCACTGTGGGTGACGATCGCCGCATTCCTGATCGGCTATCCGCTGGCCTATTTCATCGTGCGCATGGTGGACAGCAGACTGTTACGCAGCCTGCTTTACATCATAGTGGTGACGCCGCTCTTCACGAGCAATATCGTCCGCGCCTTCGGCTGGATCGTGCTGCTGGGCCGCCGCGGTCTCGTCAATGATGCCCTGGTTGCAACCGGCATTACCGAACGGCCGATCCCGCTCCTCTATGGCGAAACCAGCATCGTGATCGGTCTCACCTACATCATGGTGCCGTTCATGGTGTTGACCATCGCCAGCGTGCTGCAGAACATCGACCGTTCGCTGGAAGAAGCCGCCCGCGATCTCGGTGGGGGTGCGTGGAGCGCGTTCTGGCGTGTCACGTTTCCGCTCAGCATGCCCGGCGTCATTGCCGGCGCGCTGATCGTATTCACACTCTCCGTCAGCGCCTACGTTACGCCGAGCATCCTGAGCGGCGGACGGCAGAACACGACCTCCATCCTCATATTCCAGCAGTACGCTTCAATTCTCGACTTCCACTTCGGCGGCGCACTCGCAGTGGTGCTGCTCGTGACAACCATCATTCTGGTCAGCGTTTCGCTGATCGGAGCCAACCGGCGTCAGCAGGTGACATCATGAGCACCTGGGCCATGGGTCCCTCCGAACGCATCGGGCGCCTGGCCCTGACGCTGCTCGCCTGGGTGATCGTCGTCTATCTCCTGCTGCCGCTGTCGATCATCGTCGGCACGTCCTTCACGACGACGGAATTTTTGAAATTCCCGCCGGAGGGGTTCACACTCAACTGGTATACGAAGTTTCTGGGTGATGCGTCGTACCTTCAGTCGCTCGGACTGAGCGCGATGCTCGCCCTCAGCGCAACATTCACCGCCGTCGTGCTTGGAGTGCCGGTTGCCTTGGTGCTGGCGCGCTCAGACCTGCCAGGATCGAACGTCATCTCGGCCATCTTCCTGTCACCACTCATCCTGCCACCGATCGTGATCGGAGCTGCGCTACTGCAGTTCGCAACCAGCGTCGGAATCGCGCGCACGTTCTGGGCGCTATTTGTCGGCCATGTGGTTCTGATCATTCCTTACATCATCCGCACGACGCTGACGTCGCTGGCGCGTTTCAATCTTGCGCTGGAAGAAGCTGCCCTCGACCTCGGCGCATCCCGTTTCGAAACCTTCCGCCTGATCACCCTGCCGCTCATCAAGCCCGGCGTGTTCGCAGGGTCGCTGTTCGCCCTGATCATGTCGTGGATCAATGTGGAGATCAGCATCTTCAACACAACCGCCAGCCTGATGCCGATCCCCGTCAAGCTGTTCAACTACATCCAATACAACGTCGACCCCATGATCGCCGCCGTCTCCGCGACGACGGTCTATGTCGCCGTGATCGTCGTCATCCTGCTCGACCGCACGATCGGCATCGAGCGGGCAGCTATCAATCGAACTTAAGAAGGAACAGGAACCATGCGGTCCAGACATGTCATTACGACGATCGACTCGCACACCGGCGGCGAGGCGACGCGGCTGATCGTCAGCGGCATTCCGCTGAAGGGCAAAACGCTGCTCGAACAGCGTGACTACATGAAGAACAATTTCGACCA
>JAEYYQ010000057.1 GCA_023428365.1 Pseudomonadota bacterium
TTGCGTTCAACGAAGAAGTCCTTCCTGTCCTCGTGCAACTCTCGCACGTGCTCAACATTGTGCGCATCGTGCGCGGCAGTTACATAGTCTTCCTTTTGGGCGGTGCTTGAACGAGTCAAGTCCATCCCCAATTGGAAGAGGGTGTCATCGTAGGCCATATGACCCTCCCCAACCAGCAGATAGATGTGACCCGCCCGCTCCTTACCTTGGGGTTTCCGGAAAACCTTGACCTTTGGGGCAGGTGGACGAACGGAGGACCCCGATATGAGGCCTAGACCCCCCCCATGCAAGTGGAAAATTATAGGGTGGGGCAATTTTTTTCTGCGCGCGTTTACCGAGGCTTAGAAACTCGATTCTGCGGGCGGTTTCTCGAGCGCTGCAATAGCCGGTCAGCATCCTTTGCCGTAAGAAAGACGAGCGGAACGTATTCCGATCGCGAGGACGGCAATGGACACTCAATATCAGACTTTGCAACTTGCTAATCCAGCGCCGCACGTGACGGTCGTCACGATGAACCGTCCGCAAGCCATCAATGCCATGAATACGCAGATGATGCTCGATCTGCACGACTGCTTTTCAGCGTTTTATGTAGATCAGGGCGATACCCGATGCTTGGTGCTGACGGGCGCAGGTGAGAAGGGATTCTGTGCCGGCGCCGATCTTAAAGAGCGCAACGGCATGACGGATGACATTTGGCGCCGCCAGCATGCCATCGTCGAGCAAACGGTGCGCGCCATTGTCACGTGCCCAATACCGATCATCGCGGCAGTCAACGGGGCCGCGTACGCTGGTGGATGCGAATTGGCGCTCGCGTGCGACTTTATCTACGCCGCGGACCATGCTCGCTTCGCGCAAACCGAAGTGGCGCTGGGCATCATTCCAGGGGCTATGGGAACGCAGAACCTGCCGCGAGCCATCGGTGCGCGGCGGGCGAAGGAGGCAATTCTGAGTGCGACACCTTTCACGGCAGCCGAGGGGCTGTCCTGGGGTTTGGTTAACAAGGTCCTGCCGGTCTCTGACCTGATGCCCAATGTGCTGGCTGTGGCAGGGCGAATTGCAGCCAACGCGCCGATCGCAGCACGTCAAGCGAAGGCGGCGATCGACAAGGCGCAGGATCTCGATCGCGCTAATGGTTATGCCTACGAGATCGAGGCCTATAACCGGACCGTTGGCACGGAAGACCGCATCGAGGGTATTCGCGCCTTCAATGAGAAGCGCAAACCCGTCTTTAAGGGACGCTGAGCAGCAAAGCTGTTTTGACTGATCAGCAACCGAACGGTTGACGTGGACACGCAGCCGCGTCTCTATCGCCCTCGGATCTTGGAGGAAATGAAACCATGAAAATCGCGATCATCGGCGTCGGAGCCATGGGTTCCGTCTATGCGGCTCTACTTGCCAGCGGTGGACATGATGTGTGGGCTGTCGACACATGGGGCGAGCACGTCGATACAATTCGTGAGAAGGGATTGCGCGTTGAAGGCGCTTCGGGTGACCGGACGGTTCACCTGTCGGCTACGACCAATGCCGCCGATGTGCGCGACGCCGATCTCGTCATTATCGCTACGAAGGACGATGGTGTCGCGGCCGCGGCTAAAGCAGCGCTTGCCATGGCGAAGCCGGACGCTCCGATCCTGACAATTCAGAACGGTCTCGGCAGCGCCGACAAGGTGGCCGCCATCGTCGGCTCGAAGAGGATCATGATGGGCGTCGTCGGCGGCTTCGGCGCGTCGATGAAAGGCCCTGGCCATGCTCATCACAATGGCATGGAGTTCCTGCGGCTCGGTGAGATGGACGGCGGCATGACCGACCGGCTGGAAGCCGTGGCGGAAGCTTGGCGCGCGGGTAGCTTCAAGGTTCTGACGTTTGATGACATCCACAAGATGGTCTGGGAAAAGCTGATCTGTAACTGCACCTACTCAGGGCCGTGCGCGATCAGCGGCCTGCGTGTCGGGCAGGTGCAGGCGAATCCGAGCGCGTGGAGCATCGCTGCGGCGTGCGCGAACGAAGCGTTCCAGGTGGCCAAAGCGAAGGGCATCAAGCTCGATTTCGACGATCCCATCGCCTACGTGCGCGCCTTCGGCCAGAAAATTCCCAATGCGCGCCCCTCGATGCTGCTCGACCATTTGGCACGACGCCCAGCTGAGATCGACAACATCAATGGCGCCATTCCGCGCGAAGGGGCCAAGGTCGGCGTCGCGACGCCGGTCAACTCTGTCCTGGTCGCGGTATTGAAAGCCAAGGAAGCGAGCTTCGCTTATAGCGATTGAGCTCGCGTCTAGAACGGCGGCCGAACCGGCAACGCTTTTCTGAGCTGGTTCGGCACCCGCGTGATGTCCTCCACCGGCTTGGTGACGGCTCGTGTGGCGCGATCCGCCGGCGCCAGGATATCGGCGCGCCGGAGACGGCGAACAGGATCGATCGCGAGCGTACGGCCAACGAACGGGAAAGCCGTTGCTACGCCAATGCCGCGCATGAAGCTTCCGTCCCAGGGCAGCGGTAGTGAGACAAGCCTCTGCAGGTTGACATGAACGACGCGGCCGATGGTGTCGTGCTGCCGACAGATCGACGGTGTCGCGCAGACCTCGACAGCGCCTTCATGCAGCAACACCGCGGTTTCGCCGTTCGCTGCAACGAAAACGTCGAACACCGTACCGCGAACGCCCATGGATGCCGTCGGGGTGCGGATCTCGTAAGCCTTGCTGGGGCTGGTGCCGGAGATGAACCGAAACGCGCCCTTTGACAGATTGACGGTGATCGCACCGGATTCGGTTGAAGCGGACGGATCGTAAACGAACTTGTCGAGGACGACGCGCGCGCTGGGGCCGAGCGCCAGTTTGGTGTCATCGAGAAATTGAATCTCCGCCGACGCGGAGCGAGCGGTTTCGACAGCCTCATTCTGGCGAAGCTTGCCGCCCTTTCGCAGCCGCCGTTTCTCCTCCTCGGCCACAACCGTCACCTGATTTTTCACAGCAATGGTCGTGCCGATTTCGGGCTCCGACGTGGCTCCGGCAGAACCACATCCTATGATGAGCGCGAGCATGCCGATTGCGAGGATGCGTTCCATCCGACCGCGGTGCCTCCCTGGAATTTTTCGGCGGGTGACGCAACGGTAGCGTAAAAATCCGCTGGCGTCCTGTACGACGCGTGCTCGACCTGAGTGCCGGATGCGGAAACGCCGCGGCAGACCTCTGCCGCGACACTTGGGGGCAAAACGGAGCATTCCCAAGCCGCTCTTCGAGATGTCTTCAAGTCGATCGGAGACGATCGCGTCAGCGATGACAAATTTTCCGCGTCGCATCGGACGAACTGTGCTCGGATTCGGCGGCCTCGAGTTTGAAAATTGATTAACTGGATTAGGTTGGTGACAGAAGTCTTTGTAATGCCGCTTAAAGATCAGTTCGATGAAGACAAATTGTGGACACAACTGATGTCTAATCCCGTTCCGCTCGGGGGGAGATCTGTCGGTTCGATCTGGCTGTCAGCGCTTCCTGTGTTGCCGCCTCGCGCAATGCGGGCCGTCATCACACTGATGTGCAGTGACTGGTTACATCCAGTATTTGTGCGTTGGTCTGAAGTAAAACGCCAATGATGATCTTCCGTATTAACTATGGCTCGTAAAACACGAAACAAATGAGGTTTTTTCTCGCTACGCATTGCGGGCGGGGAAAGCCAAAAACGGCCATTAGTTAACGGGCCGAAGCCTGTCGTTCGCTCAGGCGTATGACGGGTATCGACTGGGGGATAACCATGTCTCGAGTGATATCGAAGTATGGCTTCGCTGCGCGCGGAGCTGGAATAAGCACGAGCGCGTGCCTGCGCGTCTTTGGAGCCCTAGCGCTGATCGGGGCTGCAATGTTTGGCACGGCGACGGATGGCCGGGCCCAAGGCTTAGAGTGGACCAGCACAAACGGCCTTCGCGCCATTGAGCGCGAACAGACGCTGACGGCACCCCGAAAGCTCGGCGCCGCGGTGCGGCCGAGCCCGCGCCCGGTCAAGCAGGTGCGCAAACGGAAGTCCAGCACGGTGCAGAAAGCGGCTTATATTCCGGATACAAAGCCGGCCGCGCCGTCGGGGAGTCTGTCGGGTGGTGTCCGTTGGGTGGCCAATTCAGGCTGCCTTGCGAGCAATCTGCGCGGGGTTATCGCCCACCTCGCTGCCAACTTTGGCCACGTGACCGTCAATTCGACGTGTCGGAGCCATCGACACAATCGGCGCGTCGGTGGCGCACCTAGATCCCATCATCTGACAGGAAACGCTGCTGACGTCAGGATCCGCGGCAACGTGCGTGGGGCTCTCGCCTACCTTCGCGGCAGCGTCGGTGGTCTGAAGCACTACGGCGGCGGATTGTTCCACATCGACAACGGACCGAAGCGTCGCTTTTAGAAGTCGAGGTCGCCATTCCCGAGCATCGATGGCTCGGGAATGGTAGACGCCCGTTAGCCGATGTCCGGGCTCGTTCTGCGCGCGCACTGGGCGTGGCGTCATGCGATGGACGTCACGCGGTTTATGGA
>JAEYYQ010000073.1 GCA_023428365.1 Pseudomonadota bacterium
CGGCGAGCGGCGACGCTGCGAGATCGCGAGGGCGCTTGCCAGCGGCCCCTCTTACATGCTTCTGGACGAGCCGTTTGCCGGCATCGATCCCATTGCGGTGGGCGACATCCAGGAGCTTGTCCGTCACCTGACCCGTCGCGGAATTGGGGTACTTATCACAGACCACAACGTCCGCGAGACCCTAAGCCTGATCGATCGCGCGTACATCATTTACGATGGTCAAGTTCTGACGCAGGGTAACCCGGAGGAAATCATACAGAACGAAGACGTCCGCAGGGTCTATCTCGGGGACATGTTCAGTTAATCAGGTCTAAGTCATACTCGGCGAGAACTGTCCCGCGAGAAGTGACGGTCCGAGGGTACTGCGGCTATGGCGATTACCGCCAGATTAGAAGTCAGACAAAGCCAGCAGCTGGTGATGACACCCCAGCTCCAGCAGGCTATCCGTCTGTTACAATTCTCAAATTTAGAGCTCAACGCCTTCATCGACGCCGAGTTGGAGCGCAATCCGCTGCTCGAACGGGATGAGACCGATGGCGGAAGCGACCTGGATGCTGGCCCCTCCTCCACCCAGAGCGAGACCAACGCGACCGGCAACGGGGACGCGGAGGAATGGCTCGATCTCAACGGATCGGGAACAGATGCATCAGCAAGCCTCGATGCGGACCTCACGAACGTCTTTCCGGAAACGTCAGCGACCGATCTGGCAGGAGCCGAGCTGGGCGACAGCGGCTGGGCCTCGCTGCGGCAGCGCAATCATATCGGCAGCGAAGACGGCATCGACCTCGACGACTTCGCGACGTCCGATATCTCCCTCAAGGATCATCTGACGGGTCAGCTGAACCTCAACATCAGCGGCCCCGCGGATCGCCTCATCGGCCAGTTTCTGATCGATATGGTGGACGAGGCTGGATATCTGACTGGGGATCTCAGCGTTGTCGCGGATCGCCTCGGCGCCTCTCTCGAGAACGTCGAAGCGGTGCTCGCCCGGCTTCAGACATTCGACCCGCCGGGCGTGTTTGCACGGACGCTTGGCGAATGCCTCGCCCTGCAGCTGAAAGATCAGAACCGCTACGACCCGCAGATCGGCGGCCTCCTCGACAACCTGGAATTGCTGGCTTCGCACAATCTTCCCGCATTGCGCCGCATTCTCGGTATCGATGCGGAAGAACTCGCCAGCATGATCACCGAGATCAAGGGGCTGAATCCGAAGCCGGGTCTGCAATTCGGCTCGGTCCACGTCCAGCCCGTGGTTCCTGATGTGATCGTGCGGCCTTCAGCCGACGGCGGCTGGCACATCGAACTCAACGCCGACACGCTTCCGCGCGTGCTGGTCAATCGCGGCTACTACTCGCACGTCTCCCGCGCCCCAGGCAGCACGGCGAACGACAAGAATTATCTGATGAACTGCCTGCAAACCGCCAACTGGCTCGTGAAGAGCCTCGACCAGCGAGCACGGACGATCCTGCGCGTATCGGAAGAAATCGTCCGCCAGCAGGACGGTTTCTTCACCCACGGCGTTCAGTATTTGCGTCCGCTGAACCTGAAAACCGTGGCCGACGCCATCTCGATGCACGAATCGACGATCAGTCGCGTGACGTCCAACAAGTACATGGCCACGCCGCGTGGCGTCTTCGAACTGAAATACTTCTTCACGTCCGCCATTGCCTCGGCTGGCGACGGTGAAGCCCACTCGTCCGAGGCCGTCCGACACCGCATCCGTCAGATGATCGACGGTGAAACCAGCCAAATGGTGCTTTCCGATGACATGATCGTCGACAAGCTCAAATCGGACGGCATCGACATCGCGCGACGGACAGTCGCCAAGTACCGCGAGGCCATGCGGATTCCATCGTCCGTCCAGCGGCGCCGGGAAAAGAAGCTATTCGAGCGCAAGACGGCAACATTTGCCTGAATCCTAGGCAATTGGCGACCCGCAGCGCCACATCCCGCACCTTCCGCACGTCAGTGGCCGTCACTTTCATTGACTTTGCTTGACCTGAGCCTTAACCTTTCGTCATCGATGTCGCATGCGTCGACTCACCTCAGGCAGCCAGGGGGCGGCTGTTATCTTGCAGAGGTAGTCCAACGATATGGACCGGCGGGAGCGGTCCGCGTCTCAGTGTGTACGAGCTCGGTCGTTCGGACATTGCGAGATGCAGAAACTCGATGACATTGATAACAGCGGGCGAATTTGCGCATTTAGTCACGTGGTCGCCGCGCTTATGCTTTCTTCACAGACATCCTCCCCTAACCCCTTTAGAGGCCCACATTTTTCCGTGCGCCACGGGGGCAAACCTCTGTCAGGTCCGTCAAAATCGCACGGCAGGTCTGCCTGCCATGATGCGGCCAGACTTGACGAGATAGGTGTTTGTGGTGTTTCGCAATGCGATGTGGAATGGCGCCGGAACGACCCGCCGCCTGATCCGGTAATCCGAGAATTGAACCGGTCTCTCACCTGGCAGCTTCTTTGCAAGGAAGCGCGCCGGAGGATCGAGTGCATTTGAACTGACGCAATCGCGCAAAAGCTCGCTCAAGGGCACTTTTGGGCAACGAGCCCGGTACCTCGAAGGGAATGCGAACGACATGGAACTTGGGGACCTGCTGACACCGGATGGGATTATCCCGTCCCTGAAGGCGAAGAGTAAGAAGCAGGCGCTGCAGGAACTCAGCCAGCGCGCCGCGGAGATCACTGGTCTGCACGCCCGCGAGCTGTTCGACACGCTTTTGCAGCGTGAACGGTTAGGTTCGACCGGACTCGGCCGTGGCATCGCCATCCCGCACGTGAAGGCAAAGCAGCTCAAAGAGATCGTTTGCCTCTTTGCCCGCCTCGACGAGCCCATCGAATTCGAATCGCTCGATAACGAACCGGTCGATTTGATCTTTCTGCTGCTCGCTCCCGAACATGCAAGTGGTGATCATCTCAAGGCGCTGGCGCGCATTTCCAGGCTGCTGCGCGAGCCAGGAACCATCACCCGCTTGCGCGCCGCCACCGACGCCGCGGCGCTCTATGCGGTCCTCGCGGAACCCGTGGGGGCAGCGGCGCACGTGGCTTGATCGAGCGGGCAGCTCATCCGAGCAGCGCGAGCCCGATCAGGCCAGCCGTTCCGACCACGATCCGCCACCATCCGAACAGCGCGAATCCGTGACGGCTGATGAAATCGAGCACGTAGCGGACGACGAAGACTGCGGCCACAAAGGCCGCCACGAATCCGACGGCAATACCCGTCAGATCGTCGGGCTGTAGGATGTGCCAATTCTTGTAGAGATCGTAGGAGAAGGCGCCCGCCATCGTCGGCATGGCGAGGAAGAACGAGAACTCGGCGGCGGCACGCTTGTCCGCCCCCATCAGCAGCGCTCCGACGATCGTCGCGCCCGACCTCGAAACACCCGGGATCATGGCCACGCACTGACACAGTCCGATTCTGAAGGCGAGCCATGGCGAGAACTGCGTGACATCATGATAACGCGGCTTCAAGTTTAGCCGATCGACGAACAGCAACACGATTCCGCCAACGATCAGAACACAGCAGATCAGCACCGGAGATTCAAAAAGCACGGTCTTGATGAAGCTGTGCAGAAGGACGCCCAGCACGGCGGCCGGCAAGAACGCCAGGATGATCGAGAATAGAAACCGCCGAGCGCCAGAATCACTCGGCAAATCGAGCGCAAGCCGGGTCAACTTGTGGGCGTAAACTGTCAGTATCGCCAGGATCGCACCCAGCTGGATGAGAACCTCGAAGACTTTGCCGGTCGACTCAAAGCCGAGAAAGTGCCCCGTCAGAAGGAGATGCGCGGTAGAGGAAACTGGTATGAATTCAGTGAGGCCTTCGATGAACCCCAGCAGCAAAACCTGCCAAATCGGCATGCGCCTTCCTCGTGCTTTGGTCTGAGTACCCGGCCTTGCTGGCGCACTCTTGCGAAATTCATATGACCGGCACCTGTAGCAGATTCACGGCACCACTGGACTGACTGAAGCGTCACACTGCCTATTGGACGCCAATCACTGTATCCATGCAGCTCAGGAAGATCTGAACCTCGAGGATCATGCATACACTCAGGCATTATCGGCTTTGTCCCTTCTCGCGCGCGATCCGCATCGCGTTAGGCGAACTCGACATCGAGGTGGAGCTTGCCGAAGAAAAGCCGTGGGAGTGGCGACCTGAATTCCTGGCCATCAACCCTTCCGGAGAGCTTCCTCTCCTCGAAATGGACACAGGACGGGTCATTTGCGGTGCATATGCCATTTCCGAGTATCTGGCCGACGAGTTCAAGCATCATCCCGTCGATGGGCAAACCGTGCCGCTGTTTCCCGGCACCACCGAGCAGCGCGCCGAAGTCCGGAGGTTGATCGATTGGTTTCATCGCAAATGCGATCGCGAAGTCGTGCAGGAGCTTCTTCACGAAAAGCTCTACACGCGCATTGCACTGGAAGTGCCCCGCAGCCCCGATCCGGAGGTGCTGCGCGCGATCCGGTCGAATTTGCGTTACCATCTGAGTTATATTGGTTTTCTGGCTGATCAGCGTCGCTGGCTGGCGGGCGACGAGATGAGCTTTGCCGACATTGCCGCGGCGGCCCATATATCCTGCGTCGATTATCTCGGCGAGGTGCCGTGGGAGCAGTATCCGAGCGCCAAAGTGTGGTATGCGCGGATGAAGTCGCGACCGTCGTTCCGGACCATCCTGGCGGATCGCGTTGCGGGAGCGCCGCCGCCGCCGTACTACGAAGACCTTGATTTTTAGGGGTCCGGCAACCGCAGCGGACCACGGAACCGCAGCATAAACTGGATGCGATGAGCCAGCATCTGAAAGACATCCTGCTCGACGCCGCCAAGGCTGCCGGCTTTTCCGCTGCGCGCATCACCACGCCTGCTGGTATCGGCAGGGCAGGTCAGCATCTCCACGCGTTCCTTGAGGCCGGGCGGCACGGCGATATGGATTGGATGGAGCGCACCGCCGACCGGCGTGCCGATCCGAAGATTCTGTGGAGCGAAGCCCGCTCAGTCATCCTGCTCGGCTACAGCTATGCGCCCGAGACGAACCCGATGGAGGCGCTCGCGGATTCCACCCGAGGCGTCATCTCGTGCTATGCGCAGGGCAAAGATTTCCACGACGTCGTCAAAGGCCGCCTGAAGCAGGTGGCGGGGCTGTTCGCATCACGCAGCGGCGGCGATGTGAAGGTGTTCGTCGACACCGCGCCGCTGATGGAAAAGCCGTTGGCGCAGGCAGCCGGTCTGGGATGGCAGGGCAAGCACACCAACCTCGTCTCGCGCGAACACGGTTCCTGGCTGTTCCTCGGCGCCATCCTGACGACCGCGGCACTGCCCGCCGATGCTCCCGAAGTTGATCATTGCGGATCGTGCAGCCGATGCGTGAATGCGTGCCCGACAAACGCATTTCCGGCCCCCTACCAGCTCGACGCACGCCGCTGGCTCGCCTATCTCACGATCGAACATCCCGGGCACATCGACGAAGAGTTTCGGCAACCGATGGGCAATCGCGTCTTTGGCTGCGATGACTGCCTCGCTGTCTGCCCGTGGAACAAGTT
>JAEYYQ010000080.1 GCA_023428365.1 Pseudomonadota bacterium
GTGCAGGTGCAGACCGCACCCACCATGAAACGCTTCAGCATATTGGCGCTCCCAGCGGGCGGACGCGTTACTGCCCACCACCCGCAACTCAAAGCACCTCCCCCGATGGTTGCCACATGCAACCGCCGTCGCCTTCCTCGGCTACCGATATGGCCACCGCAAGGCGCAACTGAGAAAACATCGTGTTATCAATGGAATAGACATATTCCCGGCAGACGGCTCCGAGGCCCGGAAACAGGCCCGTTTCAGAACATCGCGACGTGGACACGGTCCGGCGGTGCGTGACCGTCGAGGAACGTTTTGACGTTGATGATCACCTTTTGGCCCATGTCGATGCGCCCCTCTATCGTGGCGGAGCCCATATGCGGCAGGGCGACCACCCGGTCGGAAGCCAGCAGCTTGGGATTGATCGCCGGTTCATGCTCGAACACGTCGAGACCCGCCCCGGCGATAGCGCCGGACTCGATCAGCCGCGCCAGCTCGTTCTCGTCGATGACCTCACCGCGCGCGGTATTGACCAGATAAGACGTCGGCTTCAGCAGCTTCAGACGCCGCGCGGATAGCAGGTGATACGTTGCAGGCGTGTGCGGACAATTGACTGAGATGATGTCCATCCGAGCCAGCATCTGGTCGAGGCTGTCCCAGTAGGTCGCCTCGTATTCCTGCTCGATCTCCTCGGGCAGGCGGCGGCGGTTGTGATAGTGGATCTGGAGGCCGAACGCACGGGCGCGGCGCGCGACGGCCTGGCCGATCCGGCCCATGCCGATGATGCCGAGACGCTTGCCGTAAATCCTCTGACCGAGCATCCAGGTCGGAGCCCAACCTTCCCAGTGCGTCTCGGGATTTTTCAGCAGTGCCGTACCTTCCGCCAGCCGGCGTGGCACTGCGAGGATCAGCGCCATCGTCATGTCCGCGGTATCTTCCGTCAGAACGCCCGGCGTATTGGTGACCGTGATCCCGCGATTGCGCGCCGTATCGAGGTCGATGTTGTCGACACCGTTGCCGAAGTTGGCGATCAGCTTGAGCTGCGGCCCGGCTTGAGACAGCACGGCACGGTCGATCCGATCCGTGACCGTGGGCACCAGAACCTCGGCGGTCTTGACAGCCTCGATCAATCCAGCCTGCCCCATCGGCTTGTCATCGACGTTGAGGCGTGCGTCGAAGAGTTCGCGCATGCGCGTTTCGACGACGTCGGGCAGTTTCCGCGTGACGATCACCTGGGGCTTTTTGATATTCGGCATGGCTGCGTGTCGATCCTGATCCCTTCGGAGCCGACGGCCTCGGGTACCTCTTCACAAGGAATTAGGTGTCACCGCGCCTGCCTTCGATGTCTAACAGAACGCGAACTGCAAGACAAAGCGCTGAACGTATCATCCGCTGTGAATCCGCGGTTTTCGCCACCCTGACCGCCTTGATTGCGGCAAGAAATCGTGCTGTTGGGCAGAGCATGAGGCAATCCGATTCATTGTCCGCACGCATGCTGCAAATGGCTGGCAGGCTGATCCTGCTCGCTTCCGTGCTCCTGTTGGCCCAGCAGCCGGCGGCGCGTGCTCAAGACGGAGCAGCCCAACCGCAAGGGCGGACCACCGGATTGGCCGTTCCCCGCTTCGTCAGCCTGAAGGCGGATCGCGTTAACCTACGCAACGGTCCTGGAACGGACTATCCGACATCATGGGTGTTCCGTCGCGCTGGCATGCCGGTCGAAATCCTGAAGGAGTTCGAGACCTGGCGACAGATTCGCGACTCGGAAGGCGCAACGGGCTGGGTGCTGCACTCGATGCTATCGGGGAGGCGAACGGCGCTTGTCCTCCCGTGGGAGGTGAAGCCGGATCAGCCAGCGCCGCAGATTCAGCTGCGCAGCGATGATGACGGCGGCGGACGCGTCGTTGCTGTCGTGGAAGCCGGGGTCATTGCAAACGTGAGAAATTGCGACAGCCGCTGGTGCTTCGTGATTATCGGCGACTACCGCGGCTACATCGAGCAGAGCAAATTGTGGGGCGTGTATGCGGGCGAGATCGTCCGTTAGAGCGTGTTGCGCCTTACCGACCTGAACACCCCAGCCTCACCCCGCAAACCGCCACCCATCTCCACGCGGATGAATCCGTGGTGCTCGCAATAGACTATGAGCCCGCCAACCTATGCCGGGCTCCAACCTCTGAGATCAGGGGATGATTTTAGGACTTCTTCACCAGCCGCACGACCACATCGACGTGCGAAATCCGGAAACCTTCGGGCGGCTCCGGCATATCGTGGACGGTGATCGACGCGCCCGGGATATCCATCAAGCGTCCCTCGGCCTCGATCAGGAAGTGGTTGTGATTCGAGGTGTTGGTGTCGAAGTACGCTTTCGAGCCATCGATAGCGATCTCGCGCAGCAGTCCGGCACGCTTGAATTGGTGCAGCGTGTTGTAGACGGTTGCGAGCGACACGCGCTCACCACTTGAGACTGCCTCGGCATGGAGTAGCTCGGCCGTCACGTGGCGATCGCCAGAACCGAACAAAAGACCGCCAAGCACCAGCCGCTGGCGCGTTGGACGCAAGCCAGCGTGGCGCAGAACCTCGGTGAGGTCCGCTGCCGCGAAGCTCGAAATTGTATGATCGTGTTCCACAACCGCTATTCGTTCGTCCCAGATGAAGACAACCAAGTATATGGACTGCTGAGGCATTCTGCAAGGGCGTGATATGTGGCAGTTGGCTGCCGGGAAATACCCGAAAGCTGCTTGACCTATGGCCGGAATGCCTTTTTGAAGAATGCGACGAGTGTGTGCTAGATACGCGCGGGGTTAACGCCAGCCGCGTGCAGGCATGGCATTCCAGGGGCGGCGCGAGGGCATTATGGCCGACAAACGTTCGACATTCGAGTACGAGGATCTGCTGGCTTGCGGCCGTGGTGAGTTGTTCGGCGCGGGTAACGCGCAGCTGCCATTGCCTCCCATGCTAATGTTCGATCGGATTTCTTCCATCTCCGATACGGGCGGTGCTCATGGCAAAGGCCAAGTCCGTGCCGAACTTGCGGTGGCCGGCAACCCTCAGTGCGAGTGGTTCTTCGCCTGCCATTTCAAGGGCGATCCGGTCATGCCCGGTTGCCTGGGTCTCGATGCGCTATGGCAGCTCACGGGCTTCTTCCTCGGCTGGCTCGGCGCGCCGGGGCGCGGCCGTGCCCTCGGCGTCGGCG
>JAEYYQ010000098.1 GCA_023428365.1 Pseudomonadota bacterium
CGGCTGAGCCGGTCCGAGCTGATTGGCATGGCGATTTTGATCCTCGTGGCCGGCCACGAGACGACGACGAGCCTGTTGAGCAACGGCCTGCTGCTTCTCCTGCAGAACCCCGACCAGCTGGCGGCGCTGCGCGCAGACCCGGCGCTGATGCCGACGGCGATCGAGGAGATGCTGCGCATGGAGCCGTCCTTTCTGCGCACGCCGCGCCGCGTGAAGGCCGACCTGGACTGGGGCGGCGTGCAGCTGCAGCGCGACCAGATGGTGTCGGTGCTCAACGGCGCCGCCAACCGCGACCCGGCCGTTTTCACCGACCCCGACCGCTTCGACATCCGCCGCTCACCCAACAAGCACCTCAGCTTCGGCCACGGCCCGCACATCTGCCTCGGCGCGCCGCTCGCCCGCCTCGAGGCCAGCCTCGCGTTCCCGCGCCTGCTGGAGCGCCTGCCCCGGATCGAGCTCGCCGGCGCGGTGCGGTGGAAGGAAGACTTCTCGACCCGCCGGCTGGAGCGGCTGGACGTGCAGGTCGGGTAGCGCCCGGCATCGCAGCGCCGCACACCGACCCGATTTCGGATCAGGTCGACGAATAGAAGGTGCCGTCCTCCGCCGTCGTCTCCATGACGATCTTACCCAGCTCACGGATCGCCTCGTTTTCGATCGATTGGATATCGATCGCCTCGAATTCGGCCGCGGTGTTGATCGCCTTGTCGCGTTCGCGCAGCAGTTCGTGGAGGTCTTCGCAGTTCATAGGATCGCCTTTTTTGTCTGTGCTTCAATTTGTAATCTCAGGCCAGTTAAATCCGCCTCTGTCCCGCAAGCCGGGCATGAAAATTTGTTATTCTTGGGGAACGGTAAAACGGGCGCCTTGATCAGTTGCCCAACCCCAAAGTTGGCCTGCAGTTTCGTCACGGTCCTGCACTTCGAGCAGGTGAAATCGATGAGCAGGTTTTTTGCCTGCGCAATGTCAGGCGTTACGGCCGGCGCATGCGTAAAGCGATAGATCTGCGACTTCGTTGTCTCAAACAGCTTCTCCATGTTTCCCTCAAACGACATCCGCAGGAGCGTGTGGTAACGCCGGATCGCGTCATTCAGATCAGGGTTCTGCTCGTAGTTTGTGATACGAATCCCCATCGCAAGCAGATCTTCAGATTTGATCGAGCGACCGTGCGAAAGCCATTTGGCATGCGAGCCCAGCGCGGACGCGATCTTTTCGGCACGCTGCTTCCTTTCCTCCGCCGTCACGGCCACACCGGTGGACTCATGCACGGTCCAGTGCCGAAACTTGTGGGTTTCCAGCCACCGTGCGGCAAGCGACATGCCAAACTTGAGGGCATTCCGCGCCGCTTCGATCTCGCCGGGGGAGATCCCCTGCAGGATTGGGATGTAGGCCCGGTTCAGGTGCTTCTTCTCATCCGATTCCTGCTTGATCTTCTCGAGGCCTTCGAGGAACGCCTCGGCGGAGAAATATTTCCCGTTGCGCGCCACTTGAGCATCGATCGGGCCCAAGGCCGAAAGTGATCCCATCATGATCTCATCGCCGGACATGACCATAATGGTGCCGGCGCTCTTTGCTGTTCCAGGCACGATGAAATTCACCACCGAATGCCGCCTGCGCAATAACTTAACGATCTCTTCGGTGACCTCACCGGATCCGCCCGGAGTTTCGAGAATCACGTCGAGCGTACCTCCGGTTAATCCGTCGAGTTGATCGGCAATGGGAATGAGATCTGAGTTATCGATCGAGGCACCGGCTTTTTCGATCGCGGCTGCGATTACCAAGACATCACTCTTTCGCAGTTCCGAGATTCGCCTTAGCTGCTTTTTGCGCTCCGCTGTGTACGCTTCGAATCCCTTTAGGGCATCGAGGTATTCCGAGTATATTCCCATGCCCAAGTTTTGGAGACTCCCCGCGTGTTAGTACCAACCAAAACCCGCGCAGATCGCTTATAAAGCGCAGATTACGCCAGTAGTTGTAGGCTTTGGACCGTGGGAGGATGACCGCCGACGATGTTCCAGTCCGACCTCGCGCTCAGCACGGAAACCGCCTTTCGGCCGCGTTGACGGAGGTGGGATTTGGTTCAGCCTACCTCGGCAGCGAAACAAGGACACACCCCCATGAACAAGAATACGATTTGCCTGTGGTACAACCACGATGCGGAGGAGGCCGCGCAGTTTTATGCGCGGACGTTTCCGAACAGCACGGTCAGCGCGGTGCATCGGGCGCCGACCGACTTTCCCGGTGGCATGGCCGGGCAGGTGCTGACGGTCGAATTCACCGTGTGCGGCGTGCCGTGCCTGGGGCTCAATGGCGGCGACGCGTTCAAGCACAGCGAGGCGTTCTCGTTTCAGATCGCGACGGAGGACCAGGCGGAAACGGATCGCTATTGGAACGCGATCATCGGCCACGGCGGCCAGGCCAGTGCCTGCGGCTGGTGCAAGGACAAGTGGGGCCTGTCGTGGCAGATCACCCCGCGCGTCCTGACCGAGGCGCTGGCCCAGGGCGGCGCGGCGGCCAAGCGCGCGTTCGTGGCGATGATGGACATGGGCAAGATCGACGTCGCGAAGATCGAGGCGGCCGTCCGGGGCCAAGCGTGAGCGGTCGGCGCAGGGTCTTCAGACCATCGCCGGCTCGGGTGCGGCGACGCGGTGGATCTTGAGCCGCCGGACGCCGCCCGGCGTCGACCAATTGATGACGCTGCCGGCCCGATATCCGATGAGAGCGGTGCCAATCGGCGCGAGGACCGAGATGCGGCCGGCATCAACGTCGGCGAGTTCCGGAAACGTGATCGTGTATTCCTCGATCTCGCCGGTCTCGAGGTCCTCGAACTCCACGGCGGAATCCAGCGTGACGACGTCGGCTGGAATCGCGGCGGGGTCCACGAC
>JAEYYQ010000106.1 GCA_023428365.1 Pseudomonadota bacterium
TAATCTCGACCAAAGTGGGCTTTGGCAGGCACCGATTCGGTGTCTGGCCCTCTAAGGGGGTTCGTCAGATCATGCGCCTCGTTCCCGGCGGGACATCGCGGAACCGCAGATTTACTCTGATTGGCGCAGTGGCGCTGACGTGCGTGTTGGCAGTAGCGCCTGCGCTGGCTCAAGGCTGGCCCTGGAACAGCTGGGGCAGCCAACCGCAGCAGCAACGTCCGCCCGAGCCTCGCGAGCCGGTCTACCGCGGCCCGAGCGGTGGCTATATGCCTCCGCAAGCTCAAGGCGGCCGGTCGGCGATCTGCCTTCAGCTCGAACAGCGCTTGGCGCAGGAAGCCAATCGCGGTTCGCAATCACGCGATCTCCTGCCCCGCCTCGAACAAGACATGCGCGTCGCTGATCGCCAATACCAGATGGCGCAATCCCAGCTCGAACGAGCCGACTGTTACGAATACTTCCTGTTTTCCAAGAGCCTGCGCCGCACCCGGCGTTGCGTCGATCTGAATGCCCAGGCCGAATCCGCGGGCCGTCGACTGTCGGAACTGAACGCACAGCGTCAGCAGCTTGTATCCTCCGACAGCCGCTCATACCAGGATGACATCATCCGCGAACTGGCGCGAAATAACTGTGGCGCCAGCTACCAGCAGCAAGCCCGGCAATCCAACAATCCGTTCTCGTCATTCTGGCAGGACGAGGACAGTGGCAGCTCGTGGGGTGGCCAGTACGGCAATCTGCCGTTTGCAACCTTCCGTACGGTCTGCGTCCGGCTATGCGATGGCTATTACTTCCCGGTGAGCTACTCAACGCTGCCCAATCACTTTGATCGCGACGCGCAGGCCTGTGAATCCCAGTGCGCTGCGCCTGCTGAGCTTTTTTATCATCAGAACCCGGGCGCCGACATGGCTCAGGCCGTTTCTCACCGGACCCGACAGCCCTATAACTCGCTCAAAGCGGCCTTCCGTTACAGGAAGGAGTTCGTCCAGGGCTGCTCGTGCAAACAGGCCGAGTATGCGCCTGACGCCACTCATTCCGACCGGCGCGCCGAAGCTCCAGCGCCCGCCACCGCAGCTTCCCGGCAGTAACTCCTTGACCTCGTGACCGGTTCGTGAGGTATTCGGGCATGTCAAGGAAGGGGCATGCTACCGATGCCGGAGCGCTCGCCGTGACCGCGGATATCGCCGGGGACGCTGTGATCGGATCCGTCGGACCAGATGATCTGGCCGACGTGCGTTCGCTTCACGCCACAGCATTTCGCGTGCTCGCAGGCAGCAGCTTCACCGATAGCGAAGTCGCCGCATTCGCTACACACGTTTACGCCCTCCCCTACACGACTGCACTGTCGGAAGCCACGCAGCGCGGACAGCTCTTCAGCGCGCGGCTGTCCGGCGATTTGATCGGCACGGCGGGCTGGTCGGCGGGCGATGGCAACGTTGCGATTGCGCGCATCCGGTGGGTGTACGTGCGGCCGATGTTCAATGGGCTCGGGTTGGGCACCCGATTGGTCCAAACGGCAGAGGCTGCCGTGCGTGGCGCCGGGTTCGATACGGTGTCGGTTGAGGCCTCATTGAATGCGATCGAGTTCTTCGCCCGCCAGGGTTATGAAATCAGCTCCCATGGCGTGCGCGCGTTGACGGCAAGCGAAGGGCTGCCCGTAGCCTTCATGCGCAAGACGTTAGCTGGACCAGCTAAAGCCCGTTAACCCTCCGCCCTCCATCCTTGATGACAGTCCTCCTGTCTCGATAATCGCCATGCCCCGACCGAGAGGCAGGGGATCGCAAATTGCCGGTGATCGTTTGATTGAGCTCTGGCCAACACGGCTTCACATGACGCAGGCTGCCGCGGCAGGCCCATGCCGTGCACCTGACAGGGACAGTCTCCGCTCATGATCCGCTTCCGTCGCATCTTCGAGCTATCGACAGACAACGATCGGGAGCGCTTTGCCGAGGCGGCTGAGTTGTTCCGCGCCGCCTTTCCGCATCAGCCGGAGGCTATCGACCGTATCGCCCAGGTTCTGAGCGATCGGCAGCGCGTCGCATTCGATCCGGTTTTTCTCGTCTCCTCCGACGAGAAGCGTCACGTCACAGGGCTTGCCTTCGTCTACTACTTTCCTGAATTGCGGCACGGCTATCTCCAGTACATTGCCAGTGACCCGACACGCTCCTCGCGCGGCATCGGTGCGGCGCTCTATGAGGCGTTGCGCGAACTTCTGGCCGCGCGTTCGGCGCACGGACTGTTTCTGGATGTCCCGCCCGCCGATGCGTCAAAACTCAAGGAACCGGAACTGCTAGCGGTGAACCGCAAGCGCCTCCGCTTCTATGCGCGCTACGGACTTCAGGAAGTACAAGGCACGCGGTGGGACGTCGATCCGAACCCTCGCAACGAAGGCTACCTGACGACCCTGCTCTACGACCCTCTGGGACGCCGTCCGCATCTCGACCGTCCGACCGCACGCCGTGTCGTACGCAGTATCCTCGTCGAGCAATACCGCTACGATCCGCAAGATCCGTTCGTCGTCGGCATCGTACAATCCTTCGCCGACGATCCAATCCGCCTCGCACCTCTCGCCAAGACCGCCGCCGAAGCTGCTCCGACCAAGGCGCGATACTTGACGCCGATCAAGCTGGTGGTCGTCGCGCGGCACACGATCCATCACCTGCGCGAGAAAGGATATGTCGAGCGTCCCGTGCGTGTGCAGGCCATCCTCAGAGGGCTCGAAGGACTGCCCATCGGACGCGTCGCTACCCGCCATTTTCGCGAGGAGCATCTCACCGCCGTCCACAATCCGGCGCTGGTGAACTATCTGAAGGCCATGAGCCAGCGTCTGGACGAAAAGGCGCTAGTGTATCCCGAAGTCTTCCCCATCCGCCGACCGGATCGCATTCCGCGCGCGCTAGAGGACCGTGCCGGATATTTTTGCGCCGACACCTTCACGCCGCTGACACGCAACTGCTACCCGGCTGCCCGCGACGCAGCGAACGTTGCACTGACCGGTGCTTCTCTGCTGCTGGATGGTGAGCGCCTTGCCTACGCTCTATGCCGCCCGCCGGGCCATCACGCCGAGCGGCGCATCTATGGCGGGTTCTGCTATTTCAACAACTCGGCAATCGCCGCCCATATGCTGTCGAAACACGGCAAGGTCGCGCTCCTCGATATCGACTATCACCACGGCAACGGCGGGCAGGACATTTTCTACAATCGGGCCGACGTGCTCACGATCTCGATTCATGGCAATCCGCGCCACGCCTACCCCAATTTTTCCGGCTATGCCGACGAGCGCGGGGAAGGCGCCGGTCTCGGCTTCAATCACAACTTTCCGCTCGATCCACCGGTTGGCGACGACCGATATTTGGCCGTGCTGGACAAAGCTCTGGCGCTGATCAACCGCTTCGATCCGAGATTTCTGGTCGTGTCGCTCGGCTTCGATATCATGCGCGGCGATCCGACGGGCGCATTCACGCTGAGCGCCAAAGGCATGGAGCGCATCGGCCGGCGGCTGGGACGAACAAAGCCGCCTGTCCTGATCGTTCAGGAAGGCGGCTATTCAGTGCGCAATCTGCGCATCGGCGCTCATGCGTTCTTCGATGGATTGGCCAGCGCCTGGTACACGAGGTAAGCGCTGGCTTGACTGTTGAATCCTGAGATCAGCCCTTCGTCGCCGACCAGTTGCCGCCCGGTCCACCGGCGATCGTCCCGCTGATGCCCGTGCCATTCACTGTGCCGGTATACTCGGCGCCATTGGCTTTGAACGTGATCTGATTACCGTTGACCTTGGCATCGGAGATCGGCGCCGATCCGAGCGTGCCAGTCAGCTTCTGGTACTTCTGCGTCAAGGTCAGCTGCTGATCGCCAACTTTCCACGTACCTTCCACCTTCGCAGGCACGATCCAAAGCAAAGCCTTGCAGTAGCTCGTGCAATCACCGCCTACGGTCGAGGTCTCATCCGGCTCCCAATCGCCCATCTCAAAGGTGTTGGAGACGATCCGTGTGCCAGGAGCGAGATCGAGAATCTGCGGACGCAGCTTCTCGTTGATCGACGGCAGCAGGAACAACGTGATGACTTGGGCCTTGCTGAAGTCGCTCTCGAACAGGTCGGCCTTTTCGAAAGTGGCGCGATCAGTCACGCCTGCCTTTGCGGCCTCCTGCTTCGCCAGCTCCACCATATCGGGATTATACTCGATGCCGTGTGCCTTGAGACCGCGCTGCGCGGCTGTAATGACCGTGCGGCCATCGCCGGACCCAAGGTCGATCAGATAATCTTGCGGTGTCACCTTGGCCATGTCGAGCATGCGGTCGACCAGCGCCTGCGGTGTCGGCACCCAAACAACGTCCTTGCCAGCCTGGCCGGACTGCGG
>JAEYYQ010000269.1 GCA_023428365.1 Pseudomonadota bacterium
ACCGAGCGCTATCTGCTCCGCCATGAACTCATCTGGCCGGATCAACTTATGAACACGCAGCCCTCATTCAAACCCGCTCTTGATCCTGCCATCCGCGACGCGCGCCTGGTCCGCGTCGATCGTCGCAATTTCCGCGTCTACGAAGGGGGCCTTTCGCGGCTCTATCAGGAAACCGACTAAGCAGTGGACGGCCCATTTCACGAAGAGTGCCAAATTGGGGCTCTTGGTTAGGTCTTCTTTAATTCCTTGCCCGGATATTCAAGGAGCATCGCACAAGGCGCATCCACCCGGCTCTTTACCTGCTGGCTGAGTTGCGTAGATCGTACGTACACCCCTGTAGGGCTCATTATGGTATCGACGTCGAACATCGCCCAGGCCATCGACGCCAGCGCCAGCCTCCACAGCAGTAATGTGCCCGCAGCATTGCGCGTCGAACGCCGTCGCGATCCGCGCTATTCCATCTCGTTGCTCGGCCGCTTCATGCGCGCCAACAAGCAAGAATATCCCTGCCAGCTCCGCGATATCTCGGTCGGCGGCGCAGCGATCCTGTCGCCGGTCGATGTCGAAAAAGGCGAGCGGATCATCGTCTATTTCGAGCACCTCGGTGGGCTGGAAGGCAGCGTCGCGCGCCAGTTCGACGGCGGCTTTGCAATCGAGCTGAAGGCAACGCAGCACAAGCGCGACAAGCTCGCCGGCCAGCTCGAATGGTTGAACAATCGCAGCGGCGATCACGAGATGCCGCAGCGCCGTCACGAACGCATCAGTCTTGGCGACACGTCCGCCTCGCTGCGGTTCGATGACGACATCGTAATTCCGGTCAGCATCCTTGACGTCTCCGTCTCAGGAGCTTCCGTCAAAACAGACGCCCGACCGGATATTGGTTCTGAAGCACTGCTGGGGCGCATGCGTGCGCGTGTGGTCCGATATCATGAAACCGGCCTAGGCCTTGAATTCGTAGACATCCAGAATCCCGATGCCCTGCGGCGCTACTTCGATTGAGCCGTTCAGGGCTTCGCGGTTTTGCAACGGAACTCTTCCGGGAGCCCGTAGCAAACACGATTTTGTCGCAAAGACGCGGCAGGTATTCAGCAGTCGGGTTATCGCTAACCAGATTAGAGGGTACTGGGCGGCGAGTACGACGAGTATAGGGTGGGGTTTGCGTGTTATGCGCGTAAGTGCTCTTGTACTGATAGTTGTATCAGGTCTACTTCATGCTGGCAGCGCCGCCGCCGATAACTCACGGGCGCGCACACATGACCAGCCATCACCTTTCATGCGGGTTTTTGGGCAGGCCGTCGCGCCCTTCGGGGCCGTACAGTTCTGCGAGTTGAATCCAGCAGAATGTGCCTCCGCGCCGATGCGTGAACAGCGCTTTCAGGCAACCCCAGAGCGGCTGAGCGAACTCGATGCCGTCAATCGCCATGTCAACGCCATCATCAAGCCGATGACGGACATGGAGATCTACGGCGTCAACGAACGCTGGGTCATCCCTGTCGATCGCGGGGATTGCGAAGACTATGGCCTGTTGAAGCGCCAGATTTTAATCAAGCGCGGCTGGCCGGCGAGTGCCCTGCTGATGACCGTCGTGCGTGATGAAAAGGGCCAGGGTCACGCTGTACTCACTGCGCGAACAGCTCAGGGCGACTACATTCTCGACAATGTCGTCGATGATCTGAAGATCTGGAACCAGACGCCTTACGATTACATCATGCGCCAATCGTACATCGACCCAAAGGTGTGGGTGTCTTTGGACCCGCAAGCTTACTCGCCTGTCGCGATCTCTGTCGTACGGCCGAAGCGCTGATAACAAGCCGCCCAAGCACACGAGATGACTTGGGCGACGCTGTTTTCGAACAAGACTGTGGAAAACATTGCCGGGTCATCACGCCCGGCAATTGGCTTTTGAAGTCACCGTCGGCGATCTACTCCGCCTTCAGTCCGGAAACAAAGCGGCGCCAGTTCTTCTGGTAGTGGTTCGTGCCACCCTGCATCCGACGCAAGTCGGCATCCGTCACTTCCCGCACCACTTTGCCCGGTGATCCCATCACGACGGATCGCGGCGGGATGACCTTGCCTTCCGGAATCAACGAATGCGAACCGATCAGGCATTCCTCGCCGATCACCGCGCCGTTGAGGATGATGGATCCGATCCCGATCAAGCTGCCGCGTCCGATCCGGCAGCCGTGCAGCATCACCATGTGCCCGATGGTGCAGTTTTCCTCGATGATCATCGGATAACCCGGGTCAGCATGCAGCACGCATCCGTCCTGCACATTCGAACCCGCACCGATGACGATTTCGTCGCTGTCACCGCGCGCTACCGTGTTGAACCAGATGCTTGCGTTTTCCCCGATATGCACGTTGCCGAGCACGATGGCGTTATCGGCCACCCAATAGTGACCCTCGCCCGGCGTCGTTACCTTCACGCCGTCCAGTGAATACAGTCCCATGATTTCCCCGTCTCGCAACCGTTACATATCCTCGAGGTCAACGTCGAGAATGACCATCTGAAGCTGATAGGACACCTCGCCGTCTTCGTCCTCGCGATACAGCGGCCCGATGAATTCCTCGCCGATGAACACTTCGGCCATATCTTTCTTCTTCGGCTGCGGCACGATCTTCAGTGCCTCCGATCGAAACTGCTTGCGCAGATATTTCTGCAAGCGCGGGATATCTTCTTTCATTGAAGGTAAACTCCTGGTGGAATATG
>JAEYYQ010000275.1 GCA_023428365.1 Pseudomonadota bacterium
TCAAACGCGAGACGTCAACCGAGGATGTGGACCGCTGGGACTCACTGCAACATATTGCCCTCGTGGGCGCGATCGAGACGACGTTCGACATCAAACTTTCAATGGACGAGATGATGGAGATGCGCACGGTCGGTGATATCGAGGCGATCCTGGTGCGTCATGGTGTATGACAGCGCCTCCGGGTGGAGATGTCCAGCGCCTGCGGTGGGTGGCTGGTCTTTTTCGCCAATATTGCTGCAGACAATCGGAGGCGGAATGCACGCGATTGCCTGGGGTTCTTGGCAGACGGCGCAACCAGATGCCTGTTCCACCAATCTAATTGATAAGCTCGCGAGACTGATCGCCATTGTGTTGCTTAGCGCTGTTATGGCGCAATTCTGGATGGCCGCGTCTTCACTCGACGAGCCACCAACCGAGGCGAGTAAAGTAGAGTCGAGCCAGGCACATGCGCCCGCTTTTACTGGAAACGAGATCGTTGTAGCCGGTTATGTCGGTGCACCATTTTACCATCGCAGCGACGTCCACTTGACACGGCCGGACGGCACAGACCTGCAACTGAAAGGACTTGGATGGGACGGGGATGCGCTGCACTTCCCTATCGACGGTGGTGTGCGCAGCGTACAGTGGTGGCACTCATTCGGGTTCATGGTCGATTTCCTGCACAACAAAGCCGTCGCCAGATTGGGCAAGGGTGCACACGGCCGCAAGCTCACCAATCCGGTTGTCGAGGAGGTCGAAACGGTTGGAACGCTCAAGGGCGAGCCGGCCCCGCCGCGACTGAAACTGACGGATCTGTTGGATCGGCTCGAGTTTACGCATGGGCACAACGTGTTGTTGTTTACGCCGCTTGTGCGTTTCCCCAGCCTGACATCGCGCGTCCGCCCCTACGTCGGAGTTGGTGGCGGATTTGCGCTTCCCCATACCGAGGTATGGTTCCGGGGCGACAGCCGCGCGGTGCGCACGAGTGAATATCAGTTTGCGGGACCGGCTGCGCAGATTGTGGCGGGGCTTGAGTTCACAATTGGCCGCGGATCCTATTTCGTCGAATACAAATTCACGCAGGCGTGGATTCGCAGTGCACTGACTGGCGATCAGTCGTGGCTCAACTTCAACATGCCGGGAGATCTATGGCGGCAATTCCGCCGTTGGTTGTGGGATGAGGAACCGAAACTCGGTCGTATCAGCACGACCCTCGCGGCTCATCAGATTGTGGTCGGTGCGGGCTATCGGTGGACCCGAGCACGGCCGGCGCCGTAGCAGAACTGCGGTCGAACGAGGAGGCGATATCTGATGCGTGCGTGCCTCTCACAAAACTCAGTTGAAAGATTACGCCTATTGACCACGGTTATGAACGAGCCGGTGATGCCCTGCTAATCTGCTTGACGGACGGAGAGCTTGGCCCACGGCTGCGTGAGCCAGTCTGCGAGCCTGAACCGCTGATTGCGACATGCGCCCTCAGCGCTCGGGGTCATCGAATACGGGATCCTCGGGGACGACATTATGTTGAGCTCTTTATGGGAGGGATTGGGGACCGGCACAACGCTTGAGCTTGGACGGCTGACGTTCACCAGAGAGGAAATCGTCTCGTTCGCAGCAGAATTTGATGGGCAACCTTTTCATCTCGATGACGACGCTGCCCGACACACCCTGCTTGGCGGCCTCTCGGCGTCGGGATGGCATACCTGCATCATGATCGCGAACCTTCTGTCGCGTGCTGTCGCACGGCAATCGATCGATGTCGAAATCGCCGGGGTAGGGGAGGTGATCTGGCTGAAGCCGGTCCGACCCGACGACGAGATCTCCGTTAAAGTAACGTGGGGCAAGAAACAGGCGTGTGTCTGCGGCGGCGGCCTGCTAGCGTGCGCAGCGATGATCGAGGCTTGTAACGGTCGGGGCGAGAGGGTGCTGCGCTGGCAAGCGGATTGCATTTTTCGCCGCCGCAACGAGGTTCAGCAACCCAGCGAGGCAAACTGCGGTTTGAGACGGGCCCATCGCTCGCGTGCCAACCGCAGATCCAAGATTGATTTCATCAAGTTTTTTGACGACATCGCCGAAGGAGACACGATTGAGCTCGGCGAGTATGTGTTTACCGGCGATCGGATTGCCGACTTCAGGCGACAATATTTTCCCGGCGGATTACCCGAAGAACGCTGCGAGCGGACGATTTCGGGCCGCGCTGCGCCGACAGCCGCTGGCTGGCATGTGGCCGCGGCGTGGATGCATTGCATCGTCCGTTATTACGGATGGCAGTCGGAGCGCCTGCGGCGCCTGGGCAGACCGGTCCCTTTGCTCGGGCCGGCCGCTGGCATCCGGCATCTGCGCTGGCATGCACCGGTGCGAGCGGGCACCGTCGTCTCGTTCAGGGCCTGGGCAGAACGTAAGCTGGAGATCTCGTCGCATCCCGATTGGGGACTGCTCGTCGTCGGTGCCGAGGGGCTCGATTCGAGGCGTAAGCCGGTCGTATCTTTTTATACGCTGATGTTATTGCAGCGCTCTTCGTCCACTTCGCACTCGTTTTGATACTCCCAACAGCGTAGGGCGCCAGTCGCCCAACATGCATGGCGTCTACTTACGAGGTCTAAGCAGATCTCGTTTTGCGGCAACTCGCTGTCACACGTAGAGCGCGCCCGCTGTCGCGTGAATGAACCCATTCGCGAAAGTGGCGGATGGACACGTATCGCGGCTGCGTTCGAACGCTTCGTTGGCGTCACGGCGGCCATCGAGAACGTCGCGAAATAACTGCGCGATGGCCACCATATCGCACGTGTGCGGTGACAGGCGCAGCGACGAGACGCCGGTGTCAACCAGATCGTTGGCTTCCTTCAGCAGGTTGCAGAAGGCATAAGAAAGTGTCTGGACACCGTTGACGACCAGAAAGGGTTCGCCGTCGAGCGTCTCGACCGTCATGCCGTCCACATCACGATCGCAGACGAATTGGCAGGAGTCCTTCGAATGCCCATGCACGCGTGCATGATAGCAGCGCGCGGAGATAGCGAGCGGCGTGCGCCCGAACGCCCAGACCTCAATCGTGACGTCCGGTGTAGCCGAGGCGATCGCCTCGATCGATGACCTCGGAAGCTCCGGCGGCAGGGCGACGAGACGAGCACCCTGGCTGGCGAGAAAGCCGAGGGTTCCTTCATTATAGACGTTCACGAACGGACCGATCGCATGCGGCCGGCCCGCAACAGCCGGCAGGAGCGACACGTCGTTGACCTCGATCATGTGGCGCCCGTTCACCAACTCCGCATCATGCCTCACCTCGCGCTTCAGTGTGGGCAAAGCCAGGGAGCTGAGCAGGACTTCTTTTCCGGCACGCTCCAGGCGCTCGATCACAGTCGGCAGAATGTCAGCGAAGAATACCTGACGCTTGGAACACACGACCTCGCCGATGCATACGTGATCGACCGGCGCCTCATCCGCTATCCGGAAATAGAAGTCGCGCCAGCGGTCGACTGGCCAGTTGAACAGCATCGGTCCGAGGGTCAACGTCGTGCTCTGCATGGCTTGCACTCCATCGCGGCGCCTCAGCGCCACGTTTTCACATACGCACCGCATGTTGCGCTCTGCCCCTCGCTCAACGGAGCGAGTGCGCCAAGTGGAATCTCGTCGCCGCTCGCCAGCGCATCGAGTGCCGCACGCAGTGATGTGACGACGGCTTTCGTGTACGCCCGACTGCGCTGGCGCCCCTCTATCTTGAGCGCCTTGACACCGGCCTGGCACAGCGCCGGAAGTAGTTTGGTTGCGTCGAGACTGACAGCGTCCTCGAAGACGTGACCGGTCATGCCGTTTGCCCGGAATGCGCCTTTGCACAGCGTGGGATAGGCCGCCGGATGCCCGACCGGGATGCGGTTGATGGTGAAGTCGCCCAGTCGCGAGACGAGGTCTCCATCAACCTCGCGATAGCTGACGTGACTGGCCGGAGAGCAAACGCCGTGCATGTTGGGCGACTGGCCGGTGACATACGAGGACAGCGAACAGCGACCTTCTGCCATCACGCACAGGCCACCGAAGACGAACACCTCCGTTTCACAGGAGATTGCTGCATTGATTGCCGCGATCTCGGCAACACTCAGAACGCGGGGCAGCACGACACGCTTCACTCCGAAGGTGCCGGTATAGAAGCGGATCGCCTCGGGATTGGCGGCCGCGGCCTGGACGGAGAGGTGCAGGCGCTGAGTGGGATGGCGTGCGGCCGCGTAGGACAGGAGGCCGATATCAGCCAGGATCACAGCATCGGCCGCCAGCGCGGCTGCATCGTCGATGGCGCGGTGCCACACTTCAGCGGCGCCAGCGCGCGGGAACGTATTGACGGCGATCAGCACCTTGCACCCGCGCCGGTGCGCATAGTCGATGGCCGCCGCCATGTCCGACCGGCTGAAGTTCAAACCAGGAAAGTTGCGGGCATTGGTCTCATCCTGGAAACCGCAGTAGACGGCGTGGGCGCCTGCATCCACCGCCACCCGCAACGCGGCAGGCGTTCCTGCCGGGCAGATCAACTCCAGATCTTTTGCGGTGGTCGGTGTCATCGGTTCGGTCGGCCTTCTCCAGCATCTGCGCCGCGTAATTCCGTCGTCCGTGTTTTCCCCCTGAACAGTGTCGTGGGGCGGCTGACCCACGATCCAATCAACGCAACCGCTTCGCGTATGAGACTGATCTCAGCGGCGTCGACAGCATTGCGCAATGCCAGCACCGCCGCGATATCGCCAGTCACGGAGATCTCGCGAGAAAAAAACAGCGCATCTCCATCGGCCTCTCCGTCGACGAGCCCCATGAGTGCTGCAAGCGTCCCGGTGATCCGCGCATCAGGAAGTCCTCCATCAAACGCACGCAGCAGGCGCACTATCACCGCGCCGTCGCGCAAGGCGATCTCGATGACGAACGGAACATCCACGGGCTCGATGCCGAACAGCACATGGCTGCGGCCAATGCGCTCGGGGATATCAGGATGGCGCGCAATGATGCTGCTGGCGAACTGCTGCAGGACGATCTCAAGCGGCAGCAAAGGTAGCGGGCGCAACGCAGAGGAAATGAGATCCGGTACACGGAAATCATGCCTGAACGACAAGGTGAACATGACGCTCCTCATGCGCCCGCCGTCCCCCCGGCAGGCATTCTTCGCTAGCCGATGTCGCGGCAAGGCGGCTTAACCGAAGTCAAGGCAAAGCTCTGCGGCCGAGGTGAGAAGTCGGGGAGACACTGCAGGAGAGAGCATTGTCCTTCCGCGACCTGCCTGTTTTTCGGGATTTGCGCGCATTTCTCGATTTCCTCGATACAGCCGGGAGGCTGTCGATGGTGACCGCACCGGTCTCCGTTGTGCACGAGATGACCGAAGTGCACCGGCGGGTGCTGGCGGAACGCGGTCCCGCACTGCTCTTCAAGACTGCGAGCCTTGCCACAGGCGTCAGCGCTCAAATCCCCGTGCTCGTCAATCTTTTCGGGTCGATCGATCGCGTCGCGTGGGGCCTCGGCGTGACGCGAGACCGGATCGCGGGACTTGGTGAGCTCTTGGCGCGATTACGGCAACCCGAGCCGATCGACGGTTTCAAAAGCCTGAGGGAGAGCTGGCCACTCATCAAGGCCGCCTTGACGGTCCTGCCGTCGATGGTGAAGCGCCCCCCAGTTCAGGAGGAGATATACGTCGAAAAGGATATCGATCTCGCGCGCCTGCCAATTCAAATCTGTTGGCCGGATGAGCCGGCTCCGCTGATCACGTGGCCGCTCGTCATCACCCGACCGCCCGCTTCGGAGGAACTCGCGGATTACAACACCGGCGTCTATCGGATGCAGGTGCTGGAGCACGATCGCGCCATCATCCGCTGGCTCGCCCATCGCGGTGGCGCAGCGCATCATCGGCTGTGGGCCGCTGCGGGCCAGGATATGCCGGTCGCCGTTGCCATCGGCGTCGACCCGGCGACCATGCTGTCGGCCGTGCTGCCGCTACCCGAGGGGATGTCCGAGCTGCGCTTCTCCGGGCTGCTGCGCGGTGAGCGGCCGCGACTTGCCAGGTGCATGACCCAGCCGCTGATGGTTCCAGCCGACGCCGAGATTGTCATCGAAGGCGTGGTATCAGCGGACGAAACCGCGCCGGAAGGTCCATACGGCGACCACACCGGCTACTATAACGCGGTCGAGAGATTTCCCGTCATGCGCGTCACTGCGATCACGAACCGGCGCGCGCCGATTTACGTCTCGACCTACACCGGACGACCACCGGACGAGCCCTCCATCATCGGCGAAGCGCTCAACGAACTCTTCGTTCCGATCCTGCGCGGCCAGATTCCGGAGGTGGTCGACTGCTGGCTCCCGCCTGACGCCTGCTCCTACCGCATGGCCGTCGTTTCGATACGCAAGCGCTACCCCGGCCAAGCCCGCCGCGTGATGATGGCGCTGTGGGGAATGATGGTGCAGTTCTGCTATACGAAAATCGTCGTCGTCGTGGATGACGACATTGACGTGCGTAACCATCGCGACGTGCTGTGGGCGCTGTCGACGCGGATGGACCCCGGCCGCGACCTCATGGTGCTCGACCGGACACCAGTCGACCATCTGGATTTTTCTTCGCCGCTGAGTGGTCTCGCCGGAAAGCTCGGCATCGATGCGACCAACAAGATCGGCCCGGAGACCAGCCGGGAATGGGCGCGGCCGTTGGTGATGGATCAGTCGGTAATTGATCGTGTCGATGAGATGTGGTCACAGCTCGGGCTCGATTGCGCGCCGCGCACCATCAGCGGGAGCGGCCAATGAGCCGCCAGCGCATTGTGCTCGGTATCAGTGGCGCATCCGGTGCCGCCATCGGCGTCCGTATCGCGGAGATCCTGGCTCAATTACCAGACATAGAGACGCATTTGGTCATTTCACCGGCAGCCGAGCGAACGCTGGAGATCGAAATCGACCGCGACGCTGCCAATCGTCTCGAACGCTGTGCCGCCAGGCGGTATCCGAGCGACGATATCGGCGCGGATATCGCAAGCGGTTCGGTTCCGACGGCGGGCATGATCGTCGCCCCGTGCTCCATGAAGACGCTTTCGAGCATTGCCTGCGGGATCTCCGACAACCTGATCGTTCGCGCAGCCGATGTGCACCTTAAGGAGCGCAGGCCGCTGATCCTGGTCGCGCGCGAAAGCCCACTGCATCTGGGCCACCTGCGCGCGATGACGGCGGTTACGGAATTCGGGGCTATCGTGGCACCGCCGGTCCCGGCGTTTTATCTGCGGCCGGAGCGGCTTTCGGATGTGATAGAGCAGATTGCTCTGCGCACGATCGGGTTATTGCGCTTGCGCAATGCGCCTCAGCCGCAGTTCTGGTCAACATTGGAACAGGTTTCCCAGAACGCGGCCCGAATGCCATGACAGCCCATCGCGCGACGGTTCCGAGATACACCAGCTATCCGACAGCGCCTCACTTCTCGTCGAATGTCGATCACGGACGATATGCACGCTGGCTGTCCGCATTGCCACCCGGCAGCGCAGTGTCGCTCTACGTGCACATCCCGTTCTGTCATCAGCTTTGTTGGTACTGCGGATGCAACACCAAGGCGACCCGACACTACGCGCCGGTCACGAGTTATCTGCGTACCATCGAAGCCGAGATCGCCAATGTCGCCGGGCACATGCCGGCCCATCGCGTCAAGCACATCCATTGGGGTGGTGGATCGCCGAACATCCTGGCATCGTCGGACATACTTTCTCTGTCCAATATCATTCGCCAGCAGTTCAGCGTCGCGCCTGATGCGGAATTCGCTGTCGAAATGGATCCGCGCCATCTCGATATCGAGCAAATCCGTGCGTTCGGGCGTGCCGGCATCTCCCGGCTGTCTCTCGGCGTCCAGGATTTTGATGCGGCCGTGCAGTCAGCAATCGGCCGCGAGCAGAGTTTCGAGATGACGCGGAGGGCCGTCGATGCTTTTCGGCATCTCGGCGTTGGCTCGATCAACATCGACCTCATGTACGGACTTCCCTATCAGACGGTGAAGACGGCCGAGCGCACAGCCGCCCAGGTGCTCGCGCTCGAACCAGACCGCATTGCGGTTTTCGGCTATGCTCATCTGCCGCAACGCATGAAGCATCAGCGGCTGATTCCGGAGCAGCAACTGCCGCGCGCTGCCGAGAGGCTCGCTCAATCAGCCAGGATTGGGAAAATTCTCGTCGAACGCGGCTATGTCAGGGTCGGCTTCGATCACTACGCCAAGCCGACCGACAAACTTGCCGCCGGCAACATCGCACGCAATTTCCAAGGATACACGACAGACCGGTCCGATGCCCTGATCGGCATCGGCGCTTCTGCGATCGGGCGGCTGCCGCAGGGATATGTTCAGAATGCCGTTGCCGCGACCGACTATGCGCGGCGCATCGCGCAAGATGGGCTGGCGACGGCGAAAGGCTTCGTGCTCAGCAACGAGGATAAGGCCCGCGGTTTCGTCATCGAGCGCCTCATGTGCGATCGGATATTCTCTGCGACCGATGTGAGAGAAAAATGCGGGGACTCGGCCGAGAGCATCCTCCGAGATGCCGATGTGCTACTGGCGTTCGATAAGAATGCTGATTTTCTTCAGCGTACTGCCGATGGTTTTGTTGTTACCGAACGGGGACAACCTTTCTTACGCAGCATCTGCGCTCATTTCGATGCTTATTTGGCTGGCTCTGACGCTCTTCATTCTGAATGCGTTTGACTGAGCCTGACGTTCGACGATCGTTATGCTTCCCCGCCAGCGAATTCGACGAATGCAGCGAGCCTCGCCATATCGGCAACCTCCACGACATCCCGCTCGACGCTAACCCCGTGCGATCGCAGCCGCACTAGTGCACGGGAAAAGCTTTCCGGTTTCATGCCGAGATGATTAGCGATAAGCAATTTTTCGAAGGGGAGTTCGACGACAACGCGCCCCTCCTGGCTCTCTGCGAGATGGAGAATGAACTCTGCGATGCGCTGCGGTGCTGATCGCACCTTGATCTGTTCGATCTGCTCCACTAGCGACTT
The DNA here is from genome assembly GCA_023428365.1 of Pseudomonadota bacterium. Lineage (GTDB taxonomy): Bacteria > Pseudomonadota > Alphaproteobacteria > Rhizobiales > Hyphomicrobiaceae > ZC4RG25. The sequence goes on from JAEYYQ010000275.1 coordinate 8,977, forward strand.
GAGCTGACGCGAGGCCGCAGCCAGCATCGACAGTGCGAGCTCGGGCTGCTCACGGATCCGGCTTCGGAACGCGGTGCCGTCGATGCGCAGCAGGCGTGCCGCCGACACTGTTTCGGCGCTGGCAGGATATCGGCCACCAAGAAACATCGCGGCCTCTGCAAACGTCTCGCCGCGCTTGAAGACATGAAGCACAACTTCCAGACCGTCCGTCGTCGTTCGATAAATCTTCACCCACCCCCCGAGGATGACGAAGAAAGCATCGGCAGGCTGCCCCTGGTGAAAAAGAGGCGTCCCCTTGGCATAGGCGCGCGGCATGAGGGAGCCGGCCAGGTCACGAACCACATCGCGCGGCATACTCCCGAGCAACGGCGTTGAACGAACGATATTCCAGTCTGCAACGTCCATATGTGCTCTCGCAGATCGGCTTTAGTTGTTAAGACGGTATTACCAGTGTTATTTCAGACATTGGTCCATGGTGCGCAGCGATCACAAAACAGGCATCGCACTGCGCAAGAATAGACGACGCTGAGGTGGCCCGTACTTGACGAGTCTCAAACCTGCCGATGAACGCATCCTTCGCGAGTGCAGGCTGTTCGCCGCTCTCGACGAGAGCGATTTCGGCCTGCTGATACGCGACCACCGAGTGCAAGAGCTGGCTGTTGGCGAGCAGCTGTTTCAGCAGGGGACGCCAGCGGAGGCGTTCTTTGTCGTGCTGGAAGGGTGGGTCGTGGTATTTCGAGACCAGGCCAACGGCAACCGGGTGGTCATTCACCTTTTCGGTCCCGGAGAGTCGTTCGCTGAGGCCTTGCTGTCTGCTGATGACGTCCTCTATCCCGTAAGCGCGGAAGCGGCCTCGCGGTTGCGGGTGGCGCGCTTCAGCATCCGCACCTATCGCGACCATATCGCCGAAAGCCCCCGGCTCGCACTGGCCGTGATTGCTGCGGTCTTCAAGCAGTTGCGTGGCCTTGTCGATCAGATTGAGCACCATAGTGAATGGTCGCCGCGCCGCCGCATCGCCGGCTTTCTTTTGAGAATGTGTCGCTCCGGGGAAAGCGTATGCCGCTTCGAGCTGCCGCTCGAACAGCAGCTCATTGCAGCGCGCTTGTCGATGACGCCGTGGACGTTCTCGCGCG
>JAEYYQ010000304.1 GCA_023428365.1 Pseudomonadota bacterium
CCATTGGCGTTGATCCAACGGGTAAGCACGTGCTGTTTGGTGATCGCCCGCCGCTGCCGTACGACGTGCTGTCCATCGACATCGGTGCCACGCCGAGTGCGCTCAGCGTGCCTGGTGTCCGAGACCATGCCATTCCCGTCAAACCCATCGACGGGTTTCTCGAACGGTTCGAGGCCGCCCGCGCCGACATCCTCGCAAACGGCAGGCATACGCGTATCGGCGTGATCGGAGCCGGTGCGGGCGGCGTCGAGCTCCTGCTGGCCATGCATCGCCGCCTTTCGCGTGACATGGCCGCTGCAGGCGGCGATGCCTCCAAGCTGCACTTCACGCTGATCGACGCCAACAACACGATCCTGTCGACGTTTCCGGCAAAGCTGCAGCGGCGCTTCAACGATATCTTGCGCACACGGCAGATCACGGTGCTGACCGGCGGCAAGGTAACGTCCGTCACCCGCAATGGCATTGAGGTCGAGCGGCACGACCACGTGCCACTGGATCAGATTTTCTGGACCACCGAAGCGACGCCAGCCCCCTGGTTGCGCGATACCGGATTGGCTGTCGATGCTGATGGCTTCATCCGCGTCGCGCAAACCTTGCAGTCCATTTCACACTCGGATGTGTTCGCGGCTGGCGACGTCGCCAAGATCGACGGCCATCCGACACCGCGCTCAGGCGTCTACGCCGTGCGCGCCGCTGCGCCGCTCGCAGCCAATCTCCGCCGCATCGTGAACGATGAACCGCTTATCACCTTCACGCCGCAACGCGACGCGCTGTATCTGATCTCGACAGGCGAACGCTACGCCATTGGAACGCGCAACGGCTTCACGTTCGGCGGGACATGGGTGTGGTGGCTGAAAGACTGGATCGATCGCCGCTTCATGGCGCAGTATCACGATCTGTCGCGGTGATCTTTCAAGCGCGTGCGGATTTCTGCCACGCGAGACCGGGCACCGCATCGAGCAACGACTTTGTATAAGCCGCCTGCGGACGCGCGAAGATATCAGCGGTCGCACCGCGCTCCACGAGCTGGCCGTTCTGCATCACGGCGATTTCCTCGCACACCGTCGCCGCGACGCGCAGATCATGCGTGATGAACAGCATGGACAAATTGAGCGTGCGCCGCAGTTCGTCCAGCAGTTCCAGCACCTGTTTCTGCACGGAAACGTCGAGCGCGGACACCGGCTCATCTGCGATAATCAGCTTCGGCTTCACGGCCAGTGCGCGCGCGATGCCGATACGTTGACGCTGGCCGCCGGAAAACTCATGCGGATAGCGCTCCGCAGCTTCCGGCTTCAACCCAACGAGTTGCAGAAGCTCGCGCGCCTCCACCAAAGCCTGTTCCTGGGACACGCCCTGAATGATCGGCCCCAGTGCAATGATATTGCCGACGCGGTGGCGCGGATTGAGCGATGCGAACGGATCCTGAAACACCATTTGCAGATTGCGCCGCAACGGCCGCATTTCGTTGCGCGACAGTCCGGAGATGCGCTCGCCGTCGAGCAGGATTTCACCGCCATCCGGTTCCTCAAGCCCGATGATGCAGCGCGCCAGCGTCGACTTGCCGGAACCGGATTCGCCCACCAGCGCCAGCGAACGGCCACGGCCGACCTCAAGACTGACCTTCTGCACGGCCTTCACGGTGCGTCCGCCCCGCGACAGCCACCCGCGATCGCGCCCGTAGGTCTTTTCCAGATCCCTGACGACCAGCAGCGGCCGTGTGCTCTCACCGGCATCGCGCTCGCGCGGCGTCATGCTCGGCACAGCCGCCACGAGCGCCTTGGTATAGTCGGCCTGCGGATTGTTGAGCACATCGCTGGCCCGCCCAATCTCGACGAGCTCGCCATGCCGCATCACCGCGACGCGATCTGCGATCTCGGCCACGACACCGAAGTCATGCGTGATGAACAGGACAGCCGTACCGCGCGTCCGCTGCAGTTCCTTTATGAGATGCAGGATCTGCGCTTGCGTCGTGACGTCGAGCGCGGTGGTCGGTTCATCGGCGATGATCAGTGCTGGCTCGACAGCCAATGCCATCGCGATCATCACGCGTTGCCGCTGGCCGCCGGACAGTTCATGCGGATAGCTGTTGATGATCCGCTCGGGCTCCGGCAGATGCACATCGCGCAGCAGTTCCAGAACACGCGCTCGGCGTTCGGACGCTTTCAGTGACGTGTGAACCTCCAGAACTTCATCGACCTGTCGCCCAACCCGCATCAGGGCATTGAGAGCAACCATCGGTTCCTGGAAAATCATCGAAATGCGGCCACCGCGCACAGCACGCATCTCCGCGTCGTTGAATTCGAGGAGATCCTTGCCCTCGAAGAGAATGCGTCCGCCGGTGACGCGCACATGCGGGGCGGGCAACAGGCGCAGGATGGCCTTCGACATCACCGACTTGCCGGAACCGGACTCACCAACCACGCACAGAATCTCGTTTCGCTTGATATCCAGCGAAACGTTCGACACGGCATTCTTGCGGTCCGACCAGGATGGCAGTCCGACCGTCAGATTTTCGATAGAGAGAACAGTATCGCTCATACGTCGGCGAGCCTCGGATTGAGCGCGTCGTTGAGCCCCTCGCCGACGAGATTGATCGACAGCACTGTCATCAGGATGACGACGCCGGGGACAGTCACCAGCCACCAGGCCTCGCGCATGAATGATCGCCCGGCGCCGATCATGAAGCCCCAGCTCATCTGATTGGGCGCGCCGAGGCCCAGGAATGACAGTGCACTCTCCGTCAGGATCGCCGTCGCCACCAATAACGAGCCGGTGACGATCAGCGGTGAAAGCGTATTGGGCAGCACCTGGCTGACCAGAATTGCGCTATCCCGCTGCCCGGCGACAACTGCTGCCTGCACAAACTCACGCGATTTCACCGACAGCACTTCACCGCGCACCACGCGCGCGATCGGCGGCCAGCTCACCGTTGCGATTGCGATCACCAGATTCAGCGCCGATGGCGAGAGCACCGCGATCAGCACGAGCGCAAACAGGAAGGACGGAATGGTCTGGAAGAACTCGGTCAACCGCATCAGAGCATCGTCGACCCAGCGCCCGTAATAGCCGGCGATGGCGC
>JAEYYQ010000321.1 GCA_023428365.1 Pseudomonadota bacterium
CGGCGTTTCCGATGTCATCGAGAATCCAGATGATCTGCATGTCCATGCCCTGGGCGATCGCCGCAGTGGCCGGGCTCGACCCGACCTCACCGATCGGCACGTCGCCGGACGCCATCGCCTTGATCACATCGGCGCCACCTGAGAACATTTTCCAGTTGATCTTATAGCCGGTCGCCTTTTCCAATTCACCCGAGGCCATCAACGCGCGCATCGGTACGATCATGTCCTGATGCGCGAATGTTACCTCTTTGGTCTGAGCATGGGCACTTGCCATGCCCATGCTGAGCGCGACGGGAAGCGCCAGCAGCCATGTTTTCTTCATGCCGTTATCCTCCAAACGCCCGACTTCCGGCCGGGATCGGCGCTGCTGCTGAGACGAACCTTGGTCGCCAAGTTTCGTTGTGTGAGACCAGTTGTCCCGAATGCTGCAACGGGGACGATCCTAAAGCAGTCTGCAATCCAGAAACAAGCAGTCACGAGTGAAGAAGTTGTCGAATGCGATTTGGCTTTCATTTCAGGCAGTTTATGCTCAAGCTTAGGCGGGATTTGCACGTTTCTTCATCACAATTCAGGCGGAGGAAATACGATTGGTTGGTGGAATGCGGCCACTGCTGAGCACGTTGCGTGTTTTGGAACTCGGTCACTACATCGCGGCACCATTTTCGACCCGGGTGCTGGCCGATCTTGGAGCGGACGTCATCAAGGTTGAACCGCTGGCAGGAGATCCGGTCCGCGGCTGGGGTTTGCAGTCGGAAGGGCACTCGATCTGGTGGAGTGTTCACGGGCGCAACAAACGGTGCATAACGCTCGATTTGCGGAAGCCGGAAGGCATTGAAACTGTTCTCGATCTTGCCGCTCACTGTGACGTGGTCGTTGAGAATTACCGCCCGGGACAATTAGAGAAATGGGGTATCGCGCCGGATCGGTTGGCTGCTCGCCGGCCGGGGATCATCGTCGTCCGAATATCAGGTTACGGTCAGACTGGTCCGCATGCGCAGCGGGCGGGCTTCGGAGTTATCGGCGAGGCCAAAGGCGGGCTGAGATATCTTGGTGGCTATCCCAGTACAGTCACGGACCTGCCGCCGCCGCGCGCAGGCGTAAGCCTCGGTGACAGTGTCGCTGGTCTTTATGGTGCGCTTGGCGCGCTCGCTGCCGTCATCGACCAGCGCAGTTCCGGTGCCACAGAAGCTCGTGTCATTGACGTTGCGCTGGGCGAGGCGGTGTTGTCGCTGCTCGAAGGCTGTCTCCCGGAATATGGCCTGCTCGGAAAAATCCGCGAGCCGATGGGCACCGGGATTAGTTCAGCAGCTCCAACAAATACCTATCCGTGCAAGGATGGATTATGGCTGTTGATTGCTGCCAATTCGAACCCGTTGTTCGCCGGACTCTGCCGTGTCATGGGACGTCCGGATCTGGCTCGTGAGCCGCGCTTCAAAGAGAACCTCAACCGCGTCGAAAACGTCGCCGAGCTCGACAAGATCATCAGTGACTGGACGCTTGGGCACGACAGCACGATGCTGCTCGATCAGCTCGAAGCCGCAAATATTCCTGCGACGAAAATCTATACGATAGCTGACGTTGCCAGCGATCCGCACTATCACGCGAGACGCATGGTTACGGAGATCGAAGACCCTGCTCACGGCCGACTTCTGCATCCCGGCGTCGTGCCTGTGATTGACGGGCTGGATCGTGATGCGCAAATCCGCTGGGCGGGGCCGCCTGTCGGTCACCACAATCGCGAGGGCTATGGCGAACTGCTAGGTTATACGAGCGAGAAACTCGCGACGCTACGCGATAAGGGCGTTCTATGAGACGTCTCGATATAACCGCCGCGGTGCGGTCTGGATCAATGAGGGGATAACGAATGTACGTCGTGGTGGTGTTTTTCAATTCGAAGCCGCAGCATACCGCTGCCTTCCGGACGGCTCTGATGACCCAGGCCCACAACAGCCTGGAGAAAGAATCGGGTTGTCGTCAGTTCGATGTCTCGCAAGATCCGCTCGAACCGAACGCCTTCTTTCTTTACGAGATTTACGACGACGCGCAGGCGTTCAAGGTTCATCTCGAAAGCGAGCACTTCAAAACATTCAATGAGCATGTCACGCCGATGACGGAATCCAAGCGCGTGCTCACCTACGATCTGCTGACTGGCCACGGCCAGGCCTGACCGTTCGGCGTTCCATGAACATTGCCAGTTCGGCTAGCCGATGATCCCCACGCCGCCATCGTCGCGCACCTGTGTGTTTGCGATATCGGCGGACTATGAGCGCCGCACCGGCGGATGGGTTTACGATCAGCGCCTGATGTGCGAACTGCGGGATCGCGGCTGGACGATCCGTGATCTTGTCCTGCCAGCTGGCTTTCCGTCGCCAGATGATCGGGCGCGCACGCAGTCGGCGGAGATGCTAGCCGCGTTGCCGGATGGGACGCTGGTCGTCATCGACCAGCTCTGTCTCGGCGTGATGCCGGACGTTGCCCGGGACCAGGCACATCGTCTGCGGATGGTGATGATCGTGCATCATCCGTTGTCGTCAGAGGCAGGGATCAGCGCCGATCAATATCGCGAACGCATGTCCTCCGAACGCGAGGCTTTGAGGCACGTCGCGCTTGTCATCGTGACATCGCTCACCACCGCGCGTGATCTTCGCGACAATTTCGATGTCAGCGAAGATCGGATCGTAGTAGCTGTTCCGGGTGTCGATGAGCAGCCGGTCGCGATCGGGGCAGGCGGCGATCCTGTGATGCTGAGCGTTGGTGCAGTCGTTCCACGCAAGGATCATGGGTCACTGATTTCCGCGCTTGCCGATCTCACCCATCTTCCGTGGCATCTGAACATCGTCGGCAATGTCACCCGGGCGCCAGAGCACGTCGCGGCGGCGAGATCGCTGATTGCACGACACGGACTATCAGACCGCGTGACGCTATGCGGTGAATACGCAGATGCAGCACTCGACCGGGCATGGCGCGACACCAATCTGTATGTCGCCGCATCCCTCCATGAAGGTTTCGGCATGGCGATTTCGGAGGCCATCGCACGCGGCATTCCAGTGGTCGCCACGGCCGCCGGTGCTGTTTCGGAATGGCTCGATCCATCCGCGGCGATCCTGGTCGAGCCCGGCAATGTCACAGAGCTGCGCGAAGCGCTGTCCCGAGCTCTTTCAAATCCGGCCACCCGTGCTCAGCTTCGGCGAAGGGCACTGGATGCGCGCAACCATCTGCCGCGTTGGGAGGAGACCGCGGCGAAAGTCGACGACGCACTAACGCGCCTTGTCGCGGATTAATCGAGTCGCGCCACATCCAGTTGGTGAATGATGCCTTCCGTCTCGGCATTCAGCGCCGGGTAGCGCTTCAACACGAGGGGATCATGCCCCGGCACGACATGACGCCGGGAGGTCGCTAAAGCCTCCAGCCGGGAATAGCTCTTCAACGTTGCCTCGACATCGACGACGATCGGGAACGGTCGGCGCCGCTCGAAGTTTTCGTAAAGATGCGTCGCGTCGGATGCCAAAACCACCCAGCCAGTGTCGGTTTTCACGCGCACGCATTGTAGGCCTTTGCTGTGACCGGGGACTGCATGAACCGTGACGCCGGGCGCGATAGCGCCATCGCCCTCATGAAATGTCACACGACCGGAATAGACCTTCTTCACCATCTGGCAGACATGATCGGCATTGAAGGGAAGGCGCAGAACTTTTTCGCACATGCACCGACCGGTGGCGTAGCTCATCTCGGCGTCTTGCAAGTGAAATTGTGCATTCTGATAATGGTCGAGCGTCCCAGCATGGTCGTAATGCAGGTGCGAGATGATAACATCGCTGATCGCGTCGGCATCGATATCGATATGCCTCAGCAACTCTCGCGGCTCGTGGTCGATATGGCGGCCCCGTTTGCTGGCTTCGGCCCGATCGAAGCCGGTATCGAGCAGGATGGTGCGATGCTGATTTCGGATGACCCAGACGAAATAGTCGATCGGCTGCGGGCTGGCATGGTCGTCGGCCAGCAGGAAATTATCGGCGCGGGTGCGATTTGCATGCCGCCCGTACTTCAGGGCCAGAATTTCATAAGTTTCCGAATCCGCCATGGCGTTCGTCCCCGGAGCGTTGTTAATTTGCGTCTAGATAGCCAAGCGGAACTTTCCGCGTCGAGGAGAAAGCCGGGCTTGATGCCCGTGAAGATCCAAAGGATGGCTGCGTGAACGTTTCCTTTCTGCAGGAACTGCTCAACACGGTGGCCGAGCAAGGCCGTCAATTGCTGCCGTGGCCACTCCGCAATGTCGATGTGACAGCGGACATCGAGGAATTGTCTCAGGCCCTTGTGTCGGTGCGCGGGGAAGCCTCCGGCGTGGCACTGGCCCATCAGATTTTGACGCTCTATCAGGGCCTGCCGCCGGAAGGGAAGGATACCTATTTCCGCTTCCTGGCTGAAAAGCTGGGACCGGACGTGACCAAGGTCGCAACCGCTGCGACCGCCTACATCGCCAATCCGACCGCTGCGTCGCTTGAAGAGCTGCAGTTTTCCGTAGAAAGCCCGCGCCAGGAATATTTCCGCAGGCTTAATCTCGCCCCAGGCGCCACCGCCAAGATCGTCGCCATGCGGCGCGATCTGTTGTCGGTGCTCGGGAACGATCCGGGGTTGGCTGCCGTCGACAGCGATCTCAGGCACCTGCTGTATTCCTGGTTCAATCGCGGGTTCCTGGTGGTGCGACGCATCGATTGGCAGACGCCCGCTGCGATCCTGGAAAAGATCATCGCCTACGAAGCGGTGCACGAAATCCGCGGCTGGGAGGATCTGCGTCGCCGCCTCGATCCGGCTGACCGGCGCTGCTTTGCCTTCTTCCATCCTGCTCTGATCGATGATCCGCTGATCTTCGTCGAGGTGGCGCTGACCCGCGATATCCCGGAAACGATTGCCAGCGTTTTGGAAGAAGCGCCGAAGAACGGGCAATCAGCCGAACCGAAGACGGCGGTGTTCTATTCGATCTCCAACTGTCAGGAGGGATTGAAGGGCATTTCGTTTGGCAACTTCCTGATCAAGCAGGTGGTCGAGGAATTGGCGCGCGAGCAGCCGAGCCTGCGGACCTTCGTGACCCTGTCGCCCATGCCGCTATTCGCCCGCTGGCTGAAGTCTATGCTGGCTGACGACGAGACCGGCTTGATCACGCCAGAGGTTCGCTACGCGTTGTTAGCTCTTGACGATCCAGGCTGGATCGATGAGCCGGAGAAAGCGGCCGAGCTGGAGGAACTGCTGACCGTTCTGGCGGCGCGTTATCTCGCGATGGCAAAGTCCGCGGAGAGCCGTCCGATTGACCCCGTTGCGCGTTTCCACCTCGGCAATGGCGCGCGTCTGGAGCAGATCAACTGGCTCGCCAATCCATCGGCCAGAGGGCTGAAAGAGTCCCACGGCCTGATGGTTAACTATCTGTATGAGGTGAAAGAAATCGAGCGTAACCATGAGGCCTATGCAAACGAGGGTGTCGTCGCCGTGTCACGCGGTGTACGCGCTCTGCTCAAGTCCACGCCCAAGGTGCGCGCCATTGCGGAGCCCAAGCGATTGCCATCTCCCGAGACGACTGAGACCGATAACGAGGATATCGCTATCCCTATTGAAAGGTAGCTTCTTGTGCCCGATTTGACAGCGTGCTGAAGTTGAATAAGTAGAGTTCGAATTCGCCTGCGGGCGGCATGATACATCCGGAAAGCCAGGACTCTGATGCGCTACGACGATCGTGATCGGGAAAGCAGTAATGTCGAGGACCGGCGCGGTGAAACGCGCGGCGGACGTTTTCCTTTCCCGGGAGGCGGCCGCGGCGGATTTCCGATCCAGATCGGCGGTCGGCGGGGCGGTGGTTTCAGCATAACGACGCTTTTGATCATCGGTGCGATTATGCTGATGTTCGGCATCAATCCGCTCGATCTGTTGACGGGCGGTCGCGGCGGCATGCCGGACATTCAGATGCCACGCATCGATCCGGGCCAGATGCAGCCACGCGATGGTGTCGAGCTGCCGCAGCGTGGCGGCCAGCAGACCGCTGGCAACGAAGACGCCACCAAGCGGTTTGTTGCGCGCGTCCTTGCCGATACGGAAAACGTGTGGTCCTCGGTGTTCCAGGCCGCCGGTCGTCGCTATCAGGAGCCGCGGCTGGTGTTGTTCTCGGGCGCTGTAGACACCCAGTGCGGTCAGGGCGTTGCCCAGGTTGGGCCGTTCTACTGCCCGCTCGATCAGAAGGTTTACATCGATCTGTCGTTCTTCAATCAGCTGGCGCAGCAGTTCAAGGCACCGGGTGACTTCGCGCAGGCCTACGTGATTGCTCATGAGGTCGGGCACCACGTGCAGACACTGCTAGGCATCGCGGAGCAGGTTCAGCGCGCCAAGCAGCAGATGTCGGAGCGGCAGGCCAATCAGCTTCAGGTGCGCATGGAACTGCAGGCGGATTGTCTGGCAGGTGTTTGGGCCAAACTCACCGACCGCCAGAACAATCGGCTGGAGCCTGGTGATATCGAAGAGGGCCTGAACGCCGCGAGCCGGATTGGTGACGATACCCTGCAACGCCAGATGACGGGCCGTGTCGTTCCCGATGCCTTCACCCATGGATCGTCCGAGCAGCGGGTCCGCTGGTTCCGACGCGGCTTTGATTCGGGCAGCATGCAGTCCTGCGATACATTCAACGCGACGTCGCTGTAAGATCCTCTGATTGCCTGATATGCCGTCTCCGGAAAGTTGGCTGGCTCTCGCCGCTATCTTTTCGGAGCCAGAATGCGACCGTCCGACAGGCACGGACGGCGCAGCATCTAATCCGCGGGCAGTCATCGACAGTAGTGCCGCCTAAAAAAACAGCACCCCAGCGTTTCCGCCAGGATGCTGCCTCGGCTTCCCCGTCCGATAAAACGACAAGCTTAGAGCGCGTTGCCGACGAACTGCTGCCCGACGCTGCAGCCTACATTTCTGGCGTTGAGCAGGGCGCAAATCCGGATGGCCTCATCCGGGGACGCCACCGGTCCGGCAAGAAGCTGGTACGACGGAGCCCCACGCGTGCCGCCCGTCACATAGCGGGGCTGAAGGTTCATCAGCGCCCTCTGGTGACGGTCGTGGAGAATATTCCAGCGCAGGCGCAGAGCATCGAGGGACGGTCCTGAGTCCAGAATGACGGCAACCGGGCTAGAGGACGGCGTTACGGTCGCCGGTCCGAACGCGATCTGCTGCTGTTGCTGCGGGACGGGCGGCAGGCTTCCGGTTTCGAGCATCGACGAATAGCGGACTGCCTTAGGTGTCGATCCGGTTTCGCTTGGCGCCGTCTCAGGCGTCTTCGGTATGGCAACAGTCTTTACCGGCTTGCGCACTGGCTCGGCGGGAGTTTGCTGCGTCTCTTCCGCGGTGTTCGCATTCAAGACCACCAGCTCAGGCTTGCTTCCCGCCTTGGTCGCTGGCGCGGGCGTTTCTTCGCGCTGGGTGGCAACAAGCCTTGGCTGCGGCACGCTGTCTGGCGACGCGATCGGCTGAGTTGAAGCCTGTGGCGTCATCGGACGAGTGACGTCCTGTTCCGCCCGAGAGTTCGCGGTGGTCTTTACGTAGGCCAGTTCCCGCTTCAGATCGGCCACCGTACGGCGCAGCGAATCGACCTCAGTGGCAATCCGCAACGTGGCGCGCGCATTCTGCTCGGTGGCTTCGTCGCGTTGCGAGGGCTGCGCAGTCGTCATACTGCGGGCCCATTCCGGCTGCACCAGCAGGAGCGCCAGATAGCCCGTCGCAAACGCTGCCAGTGTACCCCAGGCCGCGACGTACACGCCCGACAGGCTCTGCCGCTTGCGCGGTACAGGCGCGGGCGTCACGTCAGCAGGATGGTCGGTGAGGGGCGGCTGAACACTCATTTGAGGCCTCGATGTTTCCGATGGGCTTCGCCGTGCTCTCCCCTTGGGCACCGCAAAGCCGATTGATTCGGCTGAGACAAACGGTCATCCGAGTCCGGGGTGTGGGTCAACGAGGCAGGCGCCATGGTAGACACCAGCCTGTGGAAAGGATGTTTTCACTCCACACGGTTCCTCGATGCCTGGGCCGTGTGTCGCTTGAAAACCCGTTCCGGTTGGGACACCGTGCGGCACGAATCGTGACCGGCAGGGATGGTGCGATGTCCCGCGAAGTTTCCTAGACTTGCAGGCGGTGATCCATGACGTCTCGACCATTGCTCACGATCGTACTGGCCGCGGGCAAGGGCACGCGGATGAAATCGCGGGTGCCGAAAGTCCTGCATAAGGTCGGCGGGTTGTCGTTGATCGGGCATGTGCTCTCAACCGTGCGTGCGCTCGACTCCAGCCGGCTGGCGGTGGTGATCGGCCCGGATATGGACGCTGTCCGATCCGCCGCGCTGGCGGCAGCGCCGGGCGCAGATATTTTCGTGCAGGAGCAACAGCTTGGTACGGCACATGCGGTGCTTGCCGCGCGTCAGGCGATCGCCGGGCATCAGGGGGACGTGCTGGTGCTGTTCTCCGATACGCCGCTGATGCAACCTGCAGCGCTGGCGGCCCTGCGGGATCGTCTCGATGACAAGACCGCTCTCTCCGTGTTGGGATTCGAGGCTGCGGATCCGACCGGCTACGGGCGGCTGCTGCGCGATACGAGTGGCGATCTGCTGGAGATCCGCGAGCACAAGGACGCGAGCGACGCGGAGCGGGCGATTAGCTTCTGCAACTCGGGCGTGATGGCGTTTCGCAGCGAGACCATGCTCGATCTGCTGGATCGGATCGGCACGGGCAACGCGCAGGGCGAGTACTATCTGACCGACGCCGTGGCCCTGGCGCGGGCTGCGGGTTATCGCGTTGCGACCGAAAGTTGTGACGAGAGTGAAGTGCTCGGCATCAACTCGCGCAATCAGCTCGCGGCGGCCGAGGCGATCTTCCAGCAGCGGAAACGGGCTCAGGTGATGGCTGACGGGGCGACGTTAATCGCGCCGGAAACCGTCTGGTTCAGCCATGACACCGTGATTGGCCGGGACGTCGTCATCGAGCCGAACGTCTTTTTCGGACCTCAGGTCACGATCGAGGATGACGTCCGCATCCACGCCAATTGCCATATCGAGGGCGCGCACCTGAGGCGCGGCGTCGAGGTCGGCCCGTTTGCTCGCCTTCGACCGGGGGCGGATCTCGGAGAGAAAGCCAAGATCGGTAACTTCGTCGAGGTGAAGAACACAGCCGTCGGGCCCGGAGCCAAAGCTAACCACCTTGCCTATCTGGGGGATGGCCGGGTCGGAGCCCATGCCAACATCGGCGCTGGCACGATTTTTTGCAATTATGACGGGTTTTTCAAGCACATGACGGACGTCGGCGAGGGCGCCTTCGTCGGCTCGAACTCGTCCCTTGTGGCACCGGTGAGCATCGGCGCCGGGGCGTTTGTCGGCTCTGGAAGCGTGATCACCAAGGATGTTCCGGCTGACTCGCTGGCGTTGGAACGGAGTGAACAGGACGTTCGCGAAGGTTGGGCGGCTAAGTTCCGGGCGATGATGCAGCGTCGCAAGGCGGCATCCAAAGGTCGCACCTGATATTTAGGCTAGAAAAACCGAGAAACAGGGATTGAGTTGCGGATGACGCTTGCTCGCTGTAGCTGAGTCGCAACACTCAATAGCAGGAGACGATTCTCGGGATGTGCGGGATCGTAGGTATTCTTGGTTCCAAGCCGGTCGCGGAAGACCTGGTCGACGCGCTGCGCCGGCTCGAATATCGCGGCTACGACTCGGCGGGCATTGCGACCGTCGAGAACGGGCATCTCGACCGCCGGCGGGCGGAGGGCAAGCTCAAGAATCTCGAGCTGAGACTATCGAACCAGCCATTGCAGGGCCACGTCGGGGTCGGCCACACGCGCTGGGCCACCCACGGCCGCCCGATCGAGCGCAACGCCCATCCGCACATGAACGACCGGGTGGCGGTGGTCCACAACGGGATTATCGAGAACTTCCAGGAGCTGCGCGCCGAATTAATGGCTAAGGGGTACGAGTTCGTCACCGAGACGGACACCGAGACCGTGCTCCATCTCGTCACCGATAATCTCAAGCATGGCATGAGCCCGGTCGATGCCGCCCAAACCGCGCTGCGGCGCCTGACGGGGGCGTTCGCGCTGGGCATCATCTTCGCCGGCGAGGACAACCTGATGATTGGCGCCCGCAACGGGCCGCCGCTTGCTGTCGGGCATGGCTCCGGCGAGATGTATCTCGGCTCCGATGCGATCGCGCTTGCGCCGTTCACCGATGCGATCACCTACCTGGAAGACGGGGATTGGGTGGTGCTGACGCGTGAAGGCGCGACCATCCACGACGCCGATGGGAAGATCGTCGATCGCCCGATCATCAAGTCGCAAGCCAGTTCCCTGCTCGTCGACAAAGGCAATTTCCGCCACTTCATGGCTAAGGAAATCCACGAGCAGCCGGAAGTGATCAGCCACACGCTCGCCAACTACATCGATATGGCGGCGGGCAAAGTGCTGTTCCCGGATCTCGGTGTGGATCTTGCCAAGGTCTCCCGTGTGACGCTGACCGCGTGCGGCACGGCTTACTATGCGGGTGTGGTTGGCAAGTACTGGATGGAACGCTACGCGCGCATCCCGGTCGAAGTCGATGTCGCCTCCGAGTTTCGCTATCGCGAGGCGCCGCTTCCGGAAGGCGGATTGGCGCTGCTGGTTTCGCAGTCGGGCGAGACGGCCGACACGTTGGCATCGCTGCGCTATTGCAAGGCGAACGGACAGCGGATCGCGGCCATCGTGAACGTCCGCACCTCGACCATCGCCCGCGAATCGCACGCCGTCCTGCCAACGCTGGCCGGTCCAGAGATCGGTGTGGCCTCGACCAAGGCGTTTACCTGTCAGCTCTCGGTGTTGGCGTGCCTGGCCATCGCCATCGGACGCGCGCGGGGCGTGATCAGTGTCGAGCAGGAGCGAGAACTGGTTCGTGCTCTGACCGAGGTTCCCCGTCATATCACCAGCGTTCTGCGCAACGATGCCCAATATGAACACCTCGCTGTGTCGATGCACAAGGCCAAGGATGTGCTCTATCTCGGACGCGGCCAGAGTTTCCCGGTTGCGCTCGAAGGCGCGCTCAAGCTGAAGGAAATTTCCTACATCCACGCCGAGGGTTACGCGGCGGGAGAGCTCAAACACGGTCCGATCGCACTGATCGACGAAAACGTGCCGGTGGTCGTCGTGGCGCCGGAAGACGACCTGTTCGAGAAAACCGTGTCGAACATGCAGGAAGTGGCGGCACGGGGTGGGCAGATCATCCTCGTCTCGGATGCTCCGCCTGACAAGGCCGGCTGCAAGCTGCTGGCGCATCTGCAGATGCCGCCTACCCACGCGTTTGTCACACCGCTGATCTACGCCGTGCCGATGCAGCTCATGGCCTATCACACGGCCGTTGTGATGGGGACGGACGTTGACCAACCGCGCAATCTGGCGAAGTCGGTAACTGTGGAGTAGTCCGCCAACAGGCTAATTTTTGGAGTCGCCGAATTGCCTCAAATCCGTGCTTCGCATAGGCTTTCGCGCCAACGGGGGTGATAAGGGCACC
>JAEYYQ010000343.1 GCA_023428365.1 Pseudomonadota bacterium
GGGAAAGATCACATGGCTGATGACGGCGGCCTTACCTGCGCCCAACGTCCGCACGGCCTCGATCAACACCGGCTGCACCATGCGGATACCGGTCAGTAGGTTATGCAACACGGGGAAGAACACAGACATCACGATGATGAACGTGACGGCGCCTTGGCCGAGACCGAACCAGAGAATGGCAAATGGAATCCAGGCCAGTCCAGGGATTGCCTGCAGAAGATTGACCAGCGGATCGAAAAAATCACGGCTCCTGCGGTTCAAGCCCATCAGGTAGCCCAGCGGAATCGCAATCGCCGATCCGACGAGGAAGCCGATGATCAGACTTTTCAGGCTCACCCATAAATTTACGAGCAGAACGCCGCTGGCGATGTCGCTAACAAAGGCTTGGGCCACCTCCAGCGGGGAGGGAAATAGAACACGCGGCCAGACATTAAGAGACGATAGGATCTGCCAGATGATGATGCCGACGATGAACGGAAACAGGTCGGTAAGCAACGAACGCCCAACGCGAGGGCGCGGCCGTTTTGCGGGTGCGGCCTCGGCAGGAAGGTCGGCAGCGCTCATGTGAGCTCCTTGATTGTCTTGGCGCCGTCGTGAATGCATTGCGTTAGCTGATCGCGATAGCGGATGAAATCCGGATCGCGGACCAAGTGTTGCCACTGTCGCGGCCGCGGCAGGTCGATGCGGACATCGGCAACGATCCGTCCGGGGCGTCCTGAAAGTGCGATGACGCGATCGGACAGAAACACGGCCTCGTCGATGGCATGTGTGATGAACAACACAGTCGTGCGTTCGGACGCGGTGATGACCGTCAGTTCCTCCTGCAGCCGCTGACGTGTCATTGCGTCAACCGCTGCGAAAGGTTCGTCCATCAGAAGGATTGCCGGATTATTTGCCAGCACACGAGCGACGGCCGCACGCTGACGCATTCCGCCGGAGAGTTGGTGCGGGTATTTTTTCTCAAAGCCCTTCAGACCGACCAAGTCGATGAAGCGTTGCACGATCGGTGCGCGTTGCTCCTTGGGCATACCTTTCAGCCGCAGCCCGAACTCCACGTTGGCCTCGGTGGTTTTCCAGGGTAGCAGGGCGTATTCCTGGAAAACCATGCCACGGTCGGCGCCCGGTCCCGTGACCTTCCGGCCGGTCACCAGGACTTCGCCTTCTGTCGGCGTGTCGAGACCCGCGACAATGCGTAGGAACGTGGACTTTCCGCAGCCGGACGGACCGATCACGGAGACGAATTCATGGGCTTCAATGCTGAGCGAGATATCGCTCAGCGCCACGACGTCGTCCTGGGCAACGGTATCGAAGTAGGTCTTCGAGACGCTCCTGGAGACGAGGATATCGTTCATGCCGCCTTGCCTCACTCAAGAAGCTTGGGGTGCTTGGCCTTTACCTCGTCGACCACCTTGTTGAATTCGATGAGATGGTCTGCTGGCTTAACTGCGGTGGGGATCAACTTTTCGGCTGTCAGATAATCGGCTGTCTTCTGCAGCGACTGCTGTGTGAAATCGTCGATCAACGGATGATAGTCCAACCATTTGAACGTCACCTCGACGATACGCGGCTCGACCTTCAGAAACTCAGCCTGAATGACAGCGGCTTCTTTCGGATTTTGGCGCACCCACTGTTGCGATTCCCAGAGAGCTGCGACGGCATCTGCGATCTTGGTCGGATTGGCGGATGCCCATTGGTTGGTGATCAGGAAAAGACCGCCGCCCTGCACGTGTTTGCCGAGCCGCAGCAGAATGGACGCTTGATCGCCCATTTTCTCCTGGGTCAGTGTCAGGAACGGTTCCAGGCCGGCCATGGCTTCGACAGACCCCGCGATCAGCATCTGGCCCATATTGCCGTAGTTGGCATTGACGCGCTGAACGTCATCGCGCGAAAGACCGGCTTCCTGAACCAGCTGATTGAGACCCTGGGCGGGAGCAGTGCCTTGCGGAACGGCAATGCGTTTGCCTTTCAGATCCTTCGGCGAACTGACGTTCGCATCCTTGCGCACCAGAATGCCGTAGCTGTCACCGCCTTTGGCGTACATGGAATAGGCCTTAAATGGCAGGCCGTTCGCCCACGATACGACGGTAGATTCGACGCCGCCGCCGGACCAATCGACCTGACCTGCGGCCAATGCCTGATTGGCCTGGACGCCTGTTGCGAGCGGCATGATCTCGACGTCGAAGCCGTATTTCTCAAAGATGCCTTTCTTTGCGCCGACGTAGAACGCTGCCTGCGAGGCGGTCGTAAGGATGCCGAAGCGAACCTTGACGCGCTCCTGTGCGCTAGCTGCTCCGGCAATAACCAGTGCTGTCGAGAGCGCCGCGATTTGAAGTATTGTGGTTCTTATTTTCATTCCGGTTTCCTCCTTTGACGTCGCGCTTTTCTATTTTCTTCTGGGATATTCGCTTTCCAATTCAGGGGCGGACGCCGTATTTCGCCTTTGGCCCCACTGTCGTTCGCAAGCGCGCCTGAGCCGCATCGATGAAGCGGCACAGATAAGGGCGCGTCTCGCGTGGATCGATGATTTCCTCCACGCCGAATGCCTCGGCCGTGCGGAATGGAGAGGCCATTGCTCTGAGCTCGGCCTCCAGTTCCTGCTCGCGCGCCTTGGCGTCCGGGGCGTTTGCGATTTCGCGGCGGAACGCGGCAGCAACACCGCCTTCGATCGGCAGCGAACCCCATTCGGCTGAGGGCCATGCTATTTTGAGCTCAACGCCGTTTTTGTCGGTCGTGCCCATGCCCGCCATGCCATAGCATTTGCGTACGACGACCGTGTACATCGGCACGCTCGCCTGCAGGCCGACGTAGACCGCGCGCATTCCTTCTCGCAGCGTGGCTGCAGCTTCGGCATCCTTGCCGACCATGAAGCCCGGCACGTCGACGAAGAAAATCAGCGGAATATGGAAGCAATCGCACAGTTCGACAAAATGGATCTGTTTGCGGGCGGCTTTCACATCCATCGCCCCGCCGTACACCATCGGATTGTTCGCGACAATGCCGACCACCTTGCCATTCATACGTGCAAAGCCGGTGATGAGCGCTTTGCCAAACGTCGGCTGGATCTCGAAGAACGATCCCTTGTCGACGACATGGCCGACCAGCTTCTTCATATTGTAGGGTCGCCGCCGATCTTTCGGGACGATCGTCAGAAGCTCTTCATCGCGCCGATCCACGGGATCCGACGTTTTTACGACAGGCGGCAGCTCCCAGACGTTAGACGGCATATAGGAAAGAAACCGCTTGATCTCCGCGAAGCAATCATCCTCCGTTTTTGCGCGGTTATCGATCGTGCCGGCAAAATCGACGGCGACCTGAGGTCCACCGAGGTCTTCTTTCGAAATTTTCTGCCCGAGAGATCGCTCCACAACTGGCGGACCAGCCGCGAAGACCTGGCTCGTGCCATCAACCATCACCGACCAGTGCGAAAGGATCGCCCGGCCGGCTGGACCACCCGCAGCGGTACCCATCACGGCACACACGACCGGCACGAGGCCGAGCAATTCAACGGAGCGCTCGAAACCATGCACGCCAGGAAATACGGAATGGCCGCGCCTATTGATTGAAGTCACGCTGCCGCCGGCGCCATCGATCAGATTGACAAGCGGAATGCGATAGTTCGCAGCCAGATCTTCGACGAATCCGCCTTGGCCGCCTTTTTTGCGGTCGCCCGACCAGCTCACACCGCCGCGGATTGTGAAATCCTCACCGCCAATGGCGACCGGACGGCCGTCGATCTCCGCAAGACCCATCACGTACGGTGCCGGTGTGACGCTTTTCAGCGTTGCGCCCTCATACTTGCCTTGGCCCGTCAGTGTGCCGACTTCCTGAAAAGACCGCGGATCGACGAGCTTTTCCACCCGTTCGCGGATCGTGAGGCGACCGCGATCATGGTGTTTTGCCACCGATTCCGGACCGCCGAGTGCGTTTGCCTGCTCGCGACGAAACTGCAGCTCGTCGATTTCTGCACGCCAATCGCTGTCCTTCGCGGGAGCGGAAGGCGGAGCTTTCGTCAACTCGTTCACGTGGCGCCTCCTGTGTCCGGATCAGCTCGTCAGAACCGCGACGACCTGTCCTTCGCTGACAGGTGTCGTTTCTTCGACCAGGAATTTTTGAATAACGCCGTTTTCTTCGGCAATCACCGGAATTTCCATTTTCATGGATTCGATGATCATGATCGTATCACCGGCTTCGACCTTCTGGCCAATTTCAGTGACGATCTTCCAGACTGCGCCTGTCACTTCTGTCTTTGCTTCGATGTCCGCCACGCCCGGATTTCCCTGCTTCTCAATGTTTAGCGTACTTCGCTCACGGTTAGTTCCAATTTTATCGGCTAAGCTTTCCGCGATATCACCTCGCCGACGAGACCGGTATGAGGATGCCCGGAGATGAATTCGTCGCTGTCGAGTATGGCCACGAGAGCCGGGATGTTTGACTTCACGCCAGCAATGGAAAAATTCTGCAATGCGTCGATCAACGATCTGCGAGCGGTATCGCGATCCGGACGATGCACGATCACTTTAGCGATCATCGGATCATAGTGCGGAGTAATTTCCCGGCCTTCGCAATAGCCGGTCTCGATGCGGATACCTTTATCGATCGGAGGCCGGAACGTCGTCAGTTTGCCGGGCGATGGGAAAAAGCGCTTCGGATCTTCGGCATAGACGCGTGCCTCGATCGCATGACCATTGATGGCGATGTTATCGGGGAGAATGTCCGTGAGGCGATCGCCGGCCGCAGATCGAATTTGTGCCCGGACAAGATCGACGCCGGTCATTTCTTCGGTCACACCATGCTCGACCTGCAGACGCGTATTCATTTCAAGAAACGCCAGTTCGCCGTCGGCATCCATCAACATCTCGACGGTGCCGATATTATCGTAGCCCGCAGCGGCGAGTTTGTCGGCGAGGTGCTTAGCGGTTTTCTCGATATACCCGCGGTTGACGGCAGGAGCTGGCGCTTCCTCGATCATCTTCTGATAGCGACGTTGCACGGAGCAATCGCGTTCGAAGAGATGCGCAACGTTGCCATGGCGGTCGCCGAGTATTTGGAACTCGACATGACGTGGCCGCTCGACGAGGCGCTCCAGATAAACATCGGACGTGCCGAAAGCGCGCTGGCACAATTCCGCGGCGCGTGCCACCGTCGCAACGAGTTCGTCGGGTGACTGGGCTGGCAGCATACCGATACCGCCGCCTCCGCCAGCTGCCTTTACGAGCACCGGATAGCCGATGTCGCTTGCTGCCTGGAGAATGGCATCTTTGTCCGCGCCGAGGACGCCGGAGCCGCGCCCGACCGGCAATCCGTATTGCTCGGCTAGTTCCCGCGCGCGCGCCTTGTGGCCCATATCTGCAATCCAGCGCGGGGACGGGCCGATGAACGCAGCACCCGCATCCGCAATGCGATTGGCGAAGGCTGCATTTTCGGACAGAAATCCGTACCCCGGATGCACGGCGTCGGCGCTGGTTTCCTTCAGCGCAGCGACGATGGCGTCCTGATTGAGATAGCTTTCGCGCGCAGGGGCTGGGCCGATGCGAACGGTCTGGCTCGCCAGTTCGAGATACGGCGCCCCGGCGTCGGCGTCAGAATAGACCGCGACCGACGGAATATTCATCTCGCCCAGTGCCCGCAGGACACGCGCGGCGACTGCACCACGATTTGCCACCAGAACTTTGCTGAACGCGGGCATCGGCGTGTCCCTAGTAGCTCGTTGGCCAGGCGTGCATCAGATGCTGGCCGATGCCGTTGGTCATGCGTTGTCGGTGAACGTCGAGCATTCGGATCAGGTAATCGCGCGTATCCTCCGGTCGGATAACGCTTTGCACAGCGTAAACCGAGGCCATGTCCCACGGCTCGCTGTCTTTACTCATGCGATCGAACGCCTCGTCGAAACCGGGATCACCCGGCTCCAGGCCATGCACGATCTTCACCGCGAACGTTGGGTCCATGAAGCTGACTTCGGCTGTCGGCCACGCCGCGACTTCGTCGGAATTCCGCCCACCGCCCATATTGAGGTAGGCCTGTCCGTAGCTTTTACGCAGAATGATCGAGATCTTCGGAACCGTGCACAGCTGTAGCGCCTGCATGTAGTTCATGATCTTGCCGGGTGCGCGTTTGCGCTCGGCTTCATTGCCGATGGCAAAACCTGGCGTATCAACCAGCAATACGATCGGAATGTTGAAGCTGTCGCAGAGCACAAGGAAGCTTGTGACTTTCTCGCAGGCGTCGGTGTCCATCGCCCCGCCTTTGAACAACGGGTTATTGGCGACCAAGCCGACGGTGCGGCCGTTCAGCCGCGCGAGACCGGTCACAGCAACCTTGCCGAAGCGCGGTTTCAGCTCGAAGAAGCTGCCAGCGTCGATGATCGTGCGGATGATCGTCCGAACGTCGTAAACCTGTGTCCGTTTGGCTGGCAGCAATTTCGCGATGTCCGCCATTTTCGCACCGGACTCAGGCGCGACCGGATGCATCGGAGGCGTCTCGCGGTTGTGCGCCGGCATGTACGACAGAAAGGTCTTGATGGCGGCGAGTGCTTCCTCGTCGGTATCGACGACCATATCGGCAAAGCCGGTGATTTCAGAGTGAACCTTCCAGCCACCCAAGGCTTCCGGATCGACAGTCTCCTTCATTGCGAGCGATGCGAGTTGCGCGCTCGAGACGGCCATCACCGCGCCTTTGCGCATCACGCTGAAATCGGACAGCACCGCGTACCAGGACGACGAACCGTAAGAGTAACCGAGCGTCGCTGAGATCCACGGCGTTTCACGCATCCGCGCATACTGCGTCGGATCGTTGCCGAGCAGGGTGCCCATGCCGCGCGAACCCATGTGATCAGGCATGCGGGCGCCTGACGACTCTCCGAGGAAAATCATCGGCAAACCGCGGCTGGTCGCGACGCGTTTCGCGTGCGCAATCTTGCGGCCATTCGTGGCGCTGGACGACGCGCCCATTACGGTGAAGTCGTTGACGACGACGGCACATTCGCGCCCGTCAATCTTGCCGAAACCAGCAATCTTTCCGTCGGCGGGCGTGCGGTCGCGGTCCTCAGGGCGGGCTGCGGAGGTTCCGAACAATCCGGATTCGATGAATGTGCCCTCGTCCACCAACGCATCGATACGTTCGCGCGCATTGAGCACGCCTGCAGCTTTACGGCGCGCCAGCTTTTCCGGTCCGCCCATGGCGAGTGCCTTGGACAGCCGGGCTTCGTAGTCGTCAGCCTTTTCGGCGACAGGTTCGACGCGATCGATCGTGCTCATGCGGCAGAGCCCTCGTGCTGCGGATGTGAGGCCGAGGGTTTTTCGGCGAGGATGCCTTGGCTGATCAGGGCATCGATCTTTTCATTTTCCAGGCTGAGGACTTCGCGCAAAACCGACCGCGTATCCTGCCCGATGTCACGTCCTGCGTGACGCACGACGCCTGGAGTTTCCGAGAGCCGCGGAACCACTCCGGCCATGGCGACTGTGCCCAGGTATTGATCGGGAGGCCGGACGATCGAATTGCGCGCCTGATAATGCGGATCGTTGAAGATGTCCTCGATGGTGAAAATGCGCGTGGCTGGAATGCCGGCTTTCTGCATGATCGCCTCGATTTCAGCGAGCGGGAGCGTGGACGTCCACCTGCTGATGACGTCATCGAGGGCTGCGTGGTTCTCGTTGCGGCCTGCATGCTTCGCGAAACGCGAGTCGTCGGCCAGTTCCGGCTGGTGCATCGCGACAGCGAGGCGGCGGAACAGATTGTCGGCCATAGCCGTGATGTGAATGAAGGTGCCATCGGCTGTCGGGTAGAGATTATTGGGCGTACTGCCGATCAGTCGTGATCCGGTGCGGTCAGGAATGAACCCCATCTTGTCGAAAGCCGGAATCCAGACCTCCATAAAATTGAAGGCGCATTCGTACAGTGCAGCATCGATGAATTGCCCGCGTCCGGTCTGCTTGCGCTGCATCAGCGCCATCACGGCACCGTACGCACCGTGGAGGCCAGCAATATAATCGGTCATCGACACGCCGACGCGAGACGGTGCCCGGTCTGGATCTCCCGTCAGATGCCGCAGCCCGCTCACAGCTTCGCACACCACGCCATAGCCGGGACGGTGAGAGTAGGGGCCATCCTGACCAAAGCCGGAGATGCGCACCATGACGAGGCCGGGGTTGAT
>JAEYYQ010000355.1 GCA_023428365.1 Pseudomonadota bacterium
GCCACGTCTTGCTGCAACCGGTCGATTCCCCGCCGGCCTGCGCCCCAGGACGGATAGAAGCCACGCATAGCCGACGAGACCGAACACACATGACCGGCGTCAACGAGATCCGCAGCGCGTTCCTCGATTTCTTCAAGACCGAGGGGCACGAGATCGTGCCGTCGTCACCGCTGGTGCCGCGCAACGATCCGACGCTGATGTTCGCCAACTCCGGGATGGTGCAGTTCAAGAACGTCTTTACCGGCGTCGAGAAGCGCCCCTACACGACCGCGACCACGGCGCAGAAGTGCGTACGCGCGGGCGGCAAGCACAACGATCTGGAGAACGTCGGCTACACGGCCCGCCATCACACGTTCTTCGAGATGATGGGCAACTTCTCGTTCGGCGACTACTTCAAGGAGCGCGCCATCGACATGGCGTGGCGGCTGACGACCAAGGTGTTCGGCCTGCCAAAGGACAAGCTGCTGGTCACGGTCTATCACACCGACGACGAGGCGTTTAACCTCTGGAAGAAGATCGCGGGTTTCCCGGACGAGCGTATCATCCGCATCCCGACCAGCGACAACTTCTGGCAGATGGGTGACACCGGCCCGTGCGGCCCGTGCTCGGAAATCTTTATCGACCAGGGTCCGGCGCTGCAGGGTGGCCCTCCGGGCAGCCCCGACGAGGACGGCGACCGCTTCCTGGAATTCTGGAACCTCGTGTTCATGCAATACGAGCAGGTGGCTGGCGGCGATCGTACGCCGCTGCCGCGTCCGTCGATCGATACCGGCCTCGGCCTGGAGCGCATGGCCGCGATCATGCAGGGCGTGCATTCGAACTACGACATCGATCTGTTCAAAGCGCTGATCCGCTCGTCGGTCGAAGCCATCGGCGTCGATGCGGAAGGTCCGCGCAAGCCGAGCCATCGCGTGATCGCGGATCACCTGCGTGCGTCGTCGTTCCTGGTGGCTGACGGTGTGCTGCCGTCGAACGAGGGCCGCGGCTACGTGCTGCGCCGCATCATGCGCCGCGCGATGCGTCATGCGCAGTTGCTCGGTGCGAAAGATCCGGTGATGTACCGCCTGGTGCCGACGCTGGTGCGCGAGATGGGCGCGGCTTATCCGGAGCTCGTGCGCGCCGAGGCGCTGATCACCGAAACGCTGAGGCTTGAGGAAACCCGTTTCCGCAAGACCCTGGTGCGCGGTCTGCAGATTCTTGACGAGGAAAGCGCCAAGCTCGGCGCGGGCGATGTGCTGTCCGGCGACGTGGCGTTCAAGCTGCACGATACGTTTGGATTTCCGCTCGACCTGACGCAGGACGCGCTGCGTGCCCGCAAGATCAAGGTCGACAGCGACGGCTTTGAAAAGGCGATGGAGCGCCAGCGGGCTGAAGCGCGCAAGAACTGGGCGGGTTCCGGCGATACGGCGGCGGAGACGGTGTGGTTCACGCTGCGTGAGAAGCTCGGCGCGACCGAGTTCCTCGGCTACGACACCGAAACGGCTGAAGGCGTCGTCACCGCGCTGGTGAAGGACGGCAAGGAAGTCAAATCGCTCAAGACCGGCGAGACCGGCTTCGCGGTGCTCAATCAGACCCCGTTCTACGCAGAAAGCGGTGGCCAGACCGGTGATCATGGCGTCGTCAGCGGGCAGGGTATCCGCGCCACGGTCACCGACGTGCAGAAGCGCGCCGATGGCCTGTTCGTGCACGCCGTCACGGTGGACGAGGGCACGCTCAAGGTCGGCGCTGCGCTGGAACTGAAGGTCGATCACGCACGCCGCTCGGCGATCCGCGCCAATCACTCGGCAACCCATCTGTTGCACGAAGCGCTGCGCCTGACGCTCGGTGATCACGTGGCGCAGAAGGGCTCGCTGGTCGCGCCGGATCGTCTGCGCTTCGACTTCTCACACACGAAGCCGATCACGGACGAAGAACTCGCCAAGATCGAGGAAATCTCCAACGCGCAGATCCTCGCCAACGCGCCGGTCGAGACGCGGCTGATGGCTGTCGATGACGCCATCGCGTCGGGCGCCCGCGCGCTGTTCGGCGAGAAGTACGGCGATGAAGTGCGCGTCGTCTCCATGGGCACGCGCCAAGGCAACAAAGTATTCTCGGTCGAGCTGTGCGGTGGCACTCACGCGACGCGGACCGGCGATATCGGCCTCGTGCGCGTGGTCGCCGAAACCGCGTCGGCTGCTGGCGTGCGCCGCATCGAGGCGCTGACGGGCGAGGGCGCGCTGGCTTATCTCGCCGCGCAGGATACGCGCGTGCGCGATGCAGCGGCTGTTCTGCGCGTAAGGCAGGAAGATGTCGTCGATCGCGTCAAGGCCCTGATGGATGAGCGCAAGACGCTCGAAAAGCAGCTCGCCGATGCCAAGCGCCAACTCGCGCTGGGTGGTGGCGGCGGCAATGGTGCGGCTGCGGCGGATGCCGTGCGCGAAGTCGGCAAGGTGAAGCTGCTGGCGCGGACGGTGGAAGGCCTCAACCCGAAGGATCTGCGCGGTCTGGTCGATGACGGCAAGAAGCAGGTCGGCTCCGGCATCGTCGCGATCGTCGGCGTGACCGAGGACGGCAAAGCCGGTCTCGCGGTCGGTGTTACGGCGGATCTGACGGGTTCCTACAGCGCCGTCGACTTGGTGAAAGCCGGTGCGGAAGCACTCGGCGGCAAGGGCGGCGGTGGTCGTCCCGACATGGCGCAGGCCGGCGGCCCCGATGGCACCAAGGCGGCTGCCGCGCTGCAGGCGATCGAGCAGCACCTCGCCGCTGGAGCCTAAGTTTCCCTGATCAACAGATTGTCGGTTTCCGATCGCCGACAGTTCAGCTTAACCTTCGGGCCATCCGCATCAACCGGCCCGGAGGATCCATGTCGCTGACCCGCCGCACCGTAATGACCGGTCTCGTGGCTACGCCGTTCGCGGCCTACGCCCAGGATCCGAAGATGCTGGAACGGCTGCGCGGTGATGCGAGCCCTGTCGTTCTGACTGAAGACCAGATCGCCCAACGGTTTACCGCCAGCCCAGCGCCCGCCGGTCCAGCAGGCAGTTGGCAAGCGCGGGCCGCTCTGCCTATTCCTCGCTCGGAAATGGCGTGGGCCACGGCCACGCGCGGTCGGATGCATGTCATCGGCGGCTATGCGCAGCAGGCCGTCAATCGGCCGTATCATCACGTATACGATCCGGCCCAGGACAAATGGGAAGAACTTGCGCCGCTGCCTCTCGGTGCAAATCATGTCGCCGTAGCTGCAACCGACGATACGGTTTTTGCCTTTGGCGGGTTCGTTCAGCAGAACCGCGACCCGCATCGGGAAACGTTCGCTTACGATCTCGATGCCAATCGCTGGCGGTCTCTCGCCCCGCTCCCGCGCGCACGGGGAGCAGCCGGACTGGCCATCGTCGGCGGCAAACTGCATCTGATCGGCGGCGCCCAGGGCACCACTGACCGGCTCAGCATCGCCTGGCACGACGTCTACGATCCGAAGGCCGATAGCTGGGAAACGCTGCCTGACATGCCAGGCTTTCCGCTCGATCATAAGGGCGTTGTCGTGATCGGCGACCGCATCCACCTGATCGGCGGCCGTATCAATACGTTCGCGACCAATGTGGGCCACCATCAGGTGTTCGATACGTCGACCGGCAAATGGGAGACGAAAGCCCCACTGCCGACGCCGCGCTCAGGCCATGGCGCCGTACTGCTCAACGGGCGAATCTGGTGCATGGGCGGTGAGGAAACAGGCAAGGTTTTCGGGCAGCTCGAAAGCTACGACCCGGCGACCGACCGCTGGCAGAGCCACGCTCCGATGATGACACCGCGGCACGGTCTGGGGGCGACAGCCATCGACGGCAAGATCTATGTCGCGGGTGGTGGTGTCGTAGTCGGCGGTGGAATTCAGTCCTCGATCCACGAAGCCTTCACGCCGGCATAGTGCGATGATCGACAGGCGCGCCATCCTCGGGTTGTCGAGCTTGGCAGGATGCGCCGTTGCTGTCGGCTGGTTGAGCTGGCCCCGACAAGCTTTTGGGTTTGGCCCGGTCTCCCTCGGTCAAACAAAAGACGCTGCACTGACGGCTCTCGGTCCGGGATTTTTCGCGCAGGATCTCTGCAGCGGAATGCTCGGAGTCCTCTACAGTGTCCGCGATCCTGGCTTTGCCACCTCGGACGGGGATGCGATGCCCGTGATGGCGATGTTCGGCGCCTCCGGTGATCGCGTCACTGAGATCAGCGCTTCTCTGTCATGGCCGAATGGCGGGATGCCTATCGAAAGCTGGCACGCGCTCGTGAGAGATCAGGAGACAGAGATCAGTCGCCGTATAGGCACGACCGGTCGCGCGGCGGGATCTCTGAACGATGACCTTGCGGCAGAGACCAGCCGCGAATTCAACACGGGAGATGCGACGGTGACGCTTCGGTCACGCTGGATGCGTCGCAGCGGTGCGGCATTCTCGCAAATTCACCTGCTGATGGCGGGTGAAACGCGCGTCATTGCGTGAGATTGACCGACGTCCGTTCGATCTGACCGGCAAGCGGCGCGATGACCTCGACCCGGTTCGTCCAGATGTACCCGTCAAAATCCTTAGGCACGCGTGCATAGTCTTCCCGCGTATCGATGCCCGCGACACCGAAGTTGCCCAGCGCAACCGGACCGACCAGAATGACCTCACTCCCCACTGACCGCATGCGAGCAATGAACAGCTGCGGCCATCCCCACATGAATGGAGCCACGTTGACGGGAAGCATGACCTGGGTGTCCCGGCACGACCGTGGAACCCTGCCCAGCCAACCCTGAGAAAAATAGCGTAACAGGCAATTTTTGAGCCCGCTTCGCGTCCAGGTGTTGAGGTCGGGCATCAGCTTCTTGGCCGCGCGGGTCGGCTCGTCTCCACCATAGGCGCCCCAGACGGCCTCCCTCCATTCCGGGCGGGTGTTCACAAGATCGGCCAGCATCCCGCCTTCGCGTGTCTCGCGGCTCTTGAAGTTGACCAGGAAATGCTGGCCCGGAAGCGCCGCGAGCACCTCTTTCAGCTCAGGCATCAAACCGATTCCCTTACCCCGGAACGGATAGTTCTGCCCGTCCGGCGTGTAGCCGTAACCGATATCCAGCGACTTCAAATGCGCCATATCATGGCTGCGGGTCTCGCCGGTGCCGTTGGTGCGGCAATCGAGCGTCCAGTCGTGGAACACCGCGAACTGACCATCTGTCGTGGGATGGACGTCGAGTTCGACGATATCGGCACCTGCTTCGAAAGCCGCCTTCATCGATGCGACCGTGTTCTCCAGATAGGCGTGCTGCGGTGAAACGATTCGATCGGCCGTACACGTATCGCGCTCAATGCCGGTGCGATCGTAGGTTTGATGCATGCCGCGATGGGCGATGATACGGACGCCTGCATTCGCCGGCGGAGTGGCGCGCCAGCTTGCATTACCGAAATAGACGGCGGCTGCGATCAGCAAAAGCACGCCGACCGCGATGCTGCGTTTACGCCTCATGCGCTATCCCCTCGTGATCCAATGCGAAACAGCCGCGCGATTGCGGCGTCGTCATGACACGAGAAGGGCTCATTATTGCCGCAGGAGGGGGGACTTCGTCTGTTGCGCAGTGATTGCTACAATCGCAACATTCCACAACAGCCTCTCAGCGGATTTCTACAGTGCCCAAGCTTGTTCTCTCGGATCTCGTTCCCGTTGCGAAAGGGAGCATCCGTGACGTTTATCGTCATCCGGACGATCCAAGCCTGCTGATCAAGGTGATACGGCAGTCGACGCAGGATGAGAAGTTCGGCAGTGGACGGCGCTGGTACAAGTCAAAAAAGCGGCGCTACGGCCATCTGGTGAGTTACGTCCGTGAGATTCGCGAGCACATCGCGGTCAACGCCGCCGGCACGGAGCATCCGGACTATCTGCAGAAGATCGTCGGATTCGCGGAGACCGATCTGGGGTTGGGGCTCGTCGTGGAGGCGATCTTTGCGCCTGATGGTAGCTATGCACCGACACTGCGCACGCTCGCGTCGACTGGGCAGATGGCAACAGACGACGTGCAGCGTGCTTTCGACCGTTTTTGCGATGCGATCGCCGGCTCACCGGTCATCATCGCCGATCTTCATATGGCAAATGTCGTCTATGGTTCGCGAGACAGCGCGCCGCCGCATTTCGTAATCATCGACGGTGTCGGCCACAAAACACTGGTTCCGCTCGAGCTCATGAGCCCGTGGATCAATCGTTGGAACAACCGGAAGAAAATCAGCAAGTTACGCGAGCGTGTTGCGAGTTATCGAGGAGTCACGGCGGCGCTGGTCGATCGCAGCGCCGCCGCATAACTGCATAGGGCGTATCAGGCGACGCCCATCGCCTTCTTCAGGTTTTCATCGACCTTGTCGAGGAAGCCGGTCGTGGACAGCCACTTCTGGTCGGCGCCGATCAGCAGGGCGAGGTCCTTGGTCATGTAGCCGTCTTCGACGGTGCCGACGCAGACCTTCTCCAGCGGGGCGGCGAACTTGGCCAGCGCGGGGTTGTTGTCGAGCTTGGCGCGATGAGCCAGGCCGCGGGTCCAGGCGAAAATCGACGCAATCGAGTTGGTCGACGTCTCCTTGCC
>JAEYYQ010000413.1 GCA_023428365.1 Pseudomonadota bacterium
ATGTCGGGTCAAGAACATCGTAATGAGAGGCGGCGAGGACTACCGCCCGGCTGCGGCGCGGTTCAGACGGTCGTTGATGGCCTCGCCGAGCCCGGTTTGGGGAACAGGCATCACGGCGATAGTGTCCGCGCCCATGGCATCGAGCTGCCGCAGCGCGGAGAACAGGTTGCTGGCAGCTTCGATCAGATCGCCGTTGGAGCTGAGGTTCACCATCCGCGATCCGGCCCCTGACAAGGGCGTACCGAACGCCAGCAGAGCCTCACCCGGCCGCAGCTCGGTGGCATTCAGGCGGACGCGTGCGCGCGGCGCGTAGTGGCTGGTGAGCTGGCCTGGTGAGCTCGGGTTGACGTCATTCGATTGAGCACCCGATGAACCGGGCGAGGCGACGGGCTCGCCAAGCGCTTGTTCCAGAGCCTCGCGCGTTGTGGCGCCCGGACGCAGCAGCACGATCCTGTCCCCGGTGGCATCGACGATGGTCGATTCCAGGCCGTGGACCGTGGGGCCTCCATCGAGAATGAGAGCAGGCTTATCGTCCAGATCTGCAGCCACATGGGCCGCGGTGGTCGTGCTGATGTGCCCGGAGCGGTTGGCCGAAGGACCGGCCAGAGGCAGGCCGCAGGCTCTGAGCAGCGCCTGGGCGATGGGATGGGATGGCGCGCGCACTGCCACGGTATCGAGCCCGGCCGTCACCAAATCGGAGATGCCGGCCTCGGCACGCAGCTTCAGCACCAGCGTCAATGGTCCCGGCCACAGCAGTTCGGCTAAACGGCGGGCCTTGCTCGGGAAAATGGCGATTTGTTTGGCTGCTGCGAGATCCGGCACGTGGACGATCAGCGGATTGAATTGCGGGCGTCCCTTGGCGGCGAAGATCTCCGCCACGGCGCGGCCGTTTGTTGCGTCCGCGCCCAGCCCGTAGACGGTTTCGGTCGGAAATGCGACGAGCTTGCCTGCCTGCAATGCTGCGGCAGCTTCATCAATCGCGGCTTCATTGGCCTCGACGACCGGCATATTCAACCTTCTCCCGTTGACCTTTCCGGTTCACGATCTAGCTCTTAAGGTGGCGCAGAACGCGTACCGAAGGCTTCAGACCATGACCTACAAGGCTCCCGTAGACGACATTATGCGCGCACTCAAGTCGGCAGCAGGGCTGTCTGACCTGTCGCTGCGCGGCATCACCGAGGGGCTCGACGAGGAAACCCTGCGGGCGATCATCGAGGAGGCGGGGCGTTTCGGCGCTGAGGTGCTCGATCCGCTGAACGTGGTCGGTGATCGCACAGGCTCTCGTCTCGTCGATGGTAAAGTCGTGACGCCGCCGGGTTGGAAGGAGGCCTATGAGGGTTTCGCGGCGGGCGGATGGAGTGCACTGCCCTGTCCCGAGGATTTCGGCGGCCAGGGATTGCCGGAAATCGTGGCAGCGGTCGCGTGCGAAATCTGGAACTCGGCGAACCTGTCATTCGGCCTCTGCCCGCTGCTGACGCAGGGCGCGATTAATGCGCTTCATGCCGAGGGCTCAGAAGAGCTGAAACAGACTTATCTGCCGAAGATGATTTCCGGGCAATGGACCGGAACCATGAACCTGACCGAGCCGCAGGCCGGTTCCGATCTCGGCGCGCTGACGACCAAGGCGGAGCGTCAGGCGGATGGGACGTATAAGATCACCGGCACCAAGATTTTCATCACCTACGGCGATCACGAGATGGTGGAAAATATCATCCATCTCGTGCTGGCGCGGTTGACGGATGCGCCTCCCGGCACCCGCGGCATCTCGCTGTTCGTGGTTCCGAAGTATCTGGTCAATGCTGATGGATCACTCGGCGCGCGCAACGATGTGACGTGCGTGAGCCTGGAGCACAAGCTCGGCATCCATGCCAGCCCCACCTGCGTGATGAAGTACGGCGAGCAGGGCGGCGCTATCGGTTATCTGGTGGGCGAGGAAAATCGCGGCCTGAATGCAATGTTCATCATGATGAACGCCGCGCGTCTGGCTGTCGGTGTGCAGGGTGTGGCGATTGCCGAACGCGCAACGCAGCACGCGGCAGCCTATGCCGCAGAGCGTAAGCAAGGTCGCGCACCAGGCTTCGACGGCATGGCGCCGATCATTGCGCATCCCGATATCCGCCGCTCACTGCTGACGATGAAATCCATGACGCAGGCAGCGCGGGCGATCTGTCTCGCGACCGCGCGTGAAATCGACATTTCTCATCGCGGCAAGAGCGAGGCGGAACGTCAGCAGGCGGCGGCGCGTGGCGCGTTGCTCACACCGATTGCCAAGGCATTCTCGACTGATATCGCTTGCGAGGTTGCCTCGATCGGCGTGCAGATCCATGGCGGCATGGGCTTTATCGAGGAAACCGGTGCGGCGCAGTACTATCGCGACGCGCGCATCCTGCCGATTTACGAGGGCACGAACGGTATTCAGGCGCTCGACCTCGTCGCGCGCAAACTGCCGCTTGAGGATGGACAGGTCGTCGAGCTTTATCTCGGCGAGCTGGCAGCCACTGTCGAGGAGCTGCATGCTTCCAACAATCCCGCGCTCGGCCGGATGGCGGACCGGCTGACGGATGCGCTCGCGGCGCTGGCTGAAGCATCGCGGTGGTTGGGTAAGGCGCTGCGGTCGAACCCGGAAGCCGCGCAGGCGGGAGCAACGCCGTACTTGCGCCTGTTCGGATTGGTGGCAGGCGGCGTTTATCTCGCCCGCGAAGCACTGGCTGCTGCGCGTGACAGCGGCGATGCCAGTGATGACGCCATTCTCTTGGCACGGTTCTTCGCGGAAAACCTCGTGACAGCGGCACCTGGCCTTGCCCAATCCGTGACCGATGGGGCAGATACGATTTTGGCTTTGCTGCCGGAACGCTTGGCTAGCTGACGAGATGCGGGGGCTGTCGTCATGGCGCACATCGAGACTTCGGTAGCCGACGGGTTGCAGACGATCCGGATTGCCCGTCCGGAGAAGAAGAATGCACTGACGTCGGCGATGTACGCCGCCATGGTCGACGCTCTGCAGCGCGGCGATGACGATGCCGCTGTCGTGGCGCATCTGTTCATTGGCTCCGACGGCGTGTTCAGTGCCGGGAACGACATCGGCGATTTCGTTGACAGCGCGCGCAAGGGTGCAGGGCTCGACGGCCCGGTGATCGAGTTCATCCGCCTTCTGCCGCGCGTCCAGAAACCGATGATCGCGGCTGTTGACGGATTGGCGGTCGGCATCGGCACAACGCTGCTGTTTCACTGCGATCTCGTCTATGCGACGCCAACGGCACGTTTTTCTACGCCGTTTCTCAATCTCGGAGT
>JAEYYQ010000421.1 GCA_023428365.1 Pseudomonadota bacterium
GGCATCTGCCGCCGCGCGCGCGATCTTCGCCGCCTCGAAATTGATCTCGTACGACAGGTCCTCCATCTCGTAGTCGGCCATCGAGATGCGCTGAGCATTGAAGGTATTGGTCTCAATGATGTCAGCACCGGCCGCGAGATACGCGTCGTGGATGCCGTAAATGATCTTCGGCTGCGTCAGCACCAAAAGGTCGTTGTTGCCCTTCACATCCTTGCTGTGATCGGCGAACCGCTTGCCGCGATAATCCTGCTCACCCAGCTTGTGACGCTGAATCATCGTGCCCATGGCACCGTCGATGATCAGGATGCGATCGGCAGCAGCAGCTTTCAGCGCCTCGATACGAGCCTTGAGCGTTGTCATGCGAGCACCGTCTGCGGGGCGACCGGCGTGCGTGCTCTCAGGCCAAGCAGATGGCAGATGGCAAACACCAGGTCGGCGCGATTGAGCGTATAGAAGTGGAACTGGCGGATGCCCTGGTCGACCAGATCCATGACCTGCTCGGCAGCGACCGCCGCCGCAACCAGATGGGTCGTCGCCGGATCATCGTCCAGCCCCTCGAAGCGGCGCGCCAGCCATGCGGGAATGCTGGTGCCGGTCTTGGTTGCGAAGCCCGCGACCTGCTTGAAGTTATGGATCGGCACGATGCCGGGAACAATCGGGCACCAGATGCCGCGCGCGCGCGCGTTCTCGACGAACCGGAGATAGTGCTCGTTGTCGAAGCAGAACTGCGTGATGACCCGATTGGCTCCCGCGTCGACCTTGGCCTTCAGGTTATCCAGATCCACAGCCAGCGACGGACTTTCCGGATGCCTCTCCGGATATCCCGCAACTGAAATCTCGAACGCACCGACTTTCGCGATCCCCGACACCAGTTCGGCTGCATTCGCGTAGCCGCCGGGATGCGGCTCATAACGTGTGCCTACTCCACCGGCCGGATCGCCGCGCAGCGCTACGATGTGGCGAACACCGGCATCCCAATAGTCTTGCACCACGGCATCGATCTCATGCCGCCCGGCTCCCACACACGTCAGATGCGCGGCAGGCTGCAGCGCCGTTTCCTTGACCAGGCGCTCGACGGTCGCGTGTGTGCGCTCACGCGTTGTTCCACCGGCGCCGTATGTCACCGATACGAACTGCGGCCCCAGGGGCTCCAATCGACGGATGGCGCTCCACAGCGCCTCCTCCATCCGCTCATTCTTGGGCGGAAAGAACTCGAACGAAACCGATATTTCGCCAGACCCGACCAGCCGGCTCTTGCGTTCGGATGTCATGGGGCGGACCTCGCGGGCTGTAGCTGTTGTGCGCGCACGGATGCAGTGTGCTTGCGTTGGCCCGGCCGTTCGGCGAGCCAGATGGAAACGGTGAGTTTGTCGGAAGCGCCCTCCGACGGCGGCTCCAGATCGCGGACCTGACGCACCGCAAGACCGGCGTCGCTGAGCCACTGCTTGACCTGGGCGTGCGAGAACCCGAGGCGCTCATGCGCGTATTGCTCGCGCAGAAACTCCAGCGAATGCGGTGCGAAGTCGACGATCAACAGCCGACCACCCAGCCCCAACACGCGGGCTGCCTCGTGGATCGCGTGTGCCGGATCGCTCAGGAAGTGCAGCACCTGATGCATGATGACCGTATCGGCGGCCTCATCCGCGAAAGACAAGTTGTAGATGTCGCCATGACGGACCTGAACGTGAGACAGGCCATCCTTACTGAGCTTGCTGCGCGCATAGGCGAGCATCGACGGATTGACGTCGATCCCGACGCCGCGCGCGTATTGATCTGCGAAGAACTCCAGCGTCCTTCCGGTTCCCGTTCCGAGATCGATGAGCAGATCGACCGGAGTCGAGCCCAGCACCTCACGCATCGCGTGCTCGACCTCAGCCTCCGAGACGTGCAGCGCGCGGATGCGGTCCCAGTCAGCCGCGTGTGATCGGAAATAATCCTGCGCCACATCCTGGCGTTCGGTCTTCAACGCATCGGCACGCTGGCGATCGCGTGTATAAATCGCGTCGGATTGGTCGATCGAAGCGACGACACCACGGGCCAGCTCGCCCAGCGGTCCCTCCGCCAGCCTGCAGAAGACCCAGCTTCCCTCGCGGACACGCTCGACCAGCCCGGCTTCGCCCAGCAGCTTCACGTGGCGGCTGATGCGCGGCTGACTCTGCCCGAGGATGCGGGTGAAGTCCTTGACGTTGAGCTCGCCGTCCGAAAGCAACAGCAGGATGCGCAGGCGCGTCTGGTCGGCGGCCGCCTTCAGCGCCGCGACTGCCGCGTCAACCTCTATGCCTCCTGGCGCCACCATGGCTGCTCTCCTCATTCGCCAGAGAGCATATAAAGATATCTTTATGTGTCAAGACATCTAAGTCGCGCCCCTGTTCCTCCGGGAACAGGCGGAAAAAATGCTCAGTGGTAGGGAGAATGCGCTGCCAAATTAGCGGATCGCTAAGACGGCGCACCGTACATCACCGGCTCTCCTCTCGAACGCGAAGCGATAACGGCCATGACCATCGCCACCCTCAGCCATTCAGACACCACGGCTCCTACGACCAACCGCGCCAGCTTGCTGATGATCGTCCTTCTCGTGGCTCCGGCCGTGGCGATCCTGCTGGCCCCGTTCGCTGCGCTGCCCGCAGCCGCCATCGAACAGCCCGCAATTCTGACTGCGCTGAGCGAGGCACCTCTCACGGCAGCTCAGCTTGGGCTCGGATTGATGATATCAGTCGCGTTCTGCGTCCTGCCGTTCTACCTGCGGACGACGGATTATGGCCGGCCAACCGCTTCGGCCGACATCCCCGCACCAGCGCCGGTGAGGCCCACGACGGTCGTTGCCCTGACGCCACGCGATGAAGTCACGACCACTCGTCCCCTGGCGGCCTGATTTTCGACGGCGACCCGGACTATTTTCCACGCCCAAATCGCCAAAATTCGCCTCGTACTCAATCGGAACACGAGTTGACCATCTTTTTGATCCTTTCAGTAACGATTTGTACACTGTGACCGTGGAGACATGATTGTCACACGGCTTCACTGGGATTGGCCCGGCTGCGGTTGACGGGGATAGCAGCGGCTGGCATCGATGACTGTCTGCTGAGCTGCTTGAGGCTGGATACGTCGATGCTTGACCGCTTCTTGTTCCGGAGGAGAGGAATGGCTACTGAAGTTCATCGGCGCGCAGCATCTCACGGCTGGCGACTGACGGCATTTGCGCTTCTGCCGATGCTGGTCGCGCTGATTGCTGCACCTGTCAGCGCGCAGGAACCTGCCGTCGAGTTCATGAAGCAGGCCTCGCGCGAACTGATCGCAGCGGCCAAATCCGGCAATCCGGAAGACTTCATCGAGGTCATCCAGAAGCGCGGTCACGTGCCGGCGATCGGCCTCTACGCTCTCGGCAACTACAAGCTTCAACTGAAATCTACGGACCGCAGCACATACTATGGCGGCATGGTTCGGTTCATCTCCCGCTATGCGGCGACTGAAGCGCCGAAATACGCCGTCAGCCACGCGGAGATCATGTCGCCGCCGCTTAAGGCCGAGGCAGGCACCGGTCTTTATGTCGACAGCCGTGTCCACCTCCGGAGCGGCACGTCTTATGACGTACGCTGGCTGCTCGTGCCGCAGGGTAACAGCTTCCGTATTCGCGATGCACAGGTTCTCGGTTTCTGGATGAGTCCGTTCCTGAAAAACCTGTTCGAGGCCTACATCGGCGAGAACGGCGGCAATCCGCAGGCTCTGGTCATCGCGCTCAACCGATAAGCGCGATGTTTGACGCACATCAGTCACACCCCGATTGTCGTCGGTGTTTTGCTGGCCTATGAGGCGGTAGTTCGATTCTCGGAAATATACAGATGACACTGACGGCCAGCCGAACGACGTAGTCAGCTATAAAAGTGCGGAGGCGATCCAATCGAGTAACTTCTGTGCGGCACGCTTCGCCGCTTCACCGACAGCGCTATTTGCAAACACTCCCGCCAACCAACGCAACGGATTGAGTAGAAGCGCATCAATCGTTGCTTTACTTGGACGCTTCTCCTTAAGCCATCGGACCCCCTCTTTAAGAGACGCGAGTAAACCTTCCCGTTCGGCGGGAAAGGTGGCGCCTAGCTCATTGCTGCTTTCCGCGAGATCGATCGCTTGTTCGGTCGCTGCCACAGCGTCAGCCAATTCTTCACCACTCCTAGAAAGATCGAGCGGCTGCCATTGGTCGGCATCAACACGTTCACTGTCAGTCCAAAAGATACCATTGAGCCCAGCGACATCCTCGAGGGCGGTCACTTCGTTCTCAGCATTGTAGAAGTAGCTAAGGTCAGACGCTGGGTCGCGAAGTCCCCTTTCGACTACGAAGATTCCTTCTTCGGCTATGCGGAAGCCGCGGGTGCCATCCTTCTTTGTACCAACGGACGACACGAGCTTCGCGCCATAACCTCCCTCCCTCGAAAGACGTGAGAGGGCGGTTTCCACGAGATTTCGGGACATCGGCGCACGAAATAGACCGCATACATCTTCGGCGCTAAAACGATCCTTCGGGGAGTCGTTGACGTGCTCAACGTACAGCTTCAGCAATACGATGCGCGAAAGGGGCACAATTCGGTATGGCGAATTC
This sequence comes from Pseudomonadota bacterium, assembly GCA_023428365.1. Taxonomy (GTDB): domain Bacteria; phylum Pseudomonadota; class Alphaproteobacteria; order Rhizobiales; family Hyphomicrobiaceae; genus ZC4RG25. The sequence goes on from JAEYYQ010000421.1 coordinate 4,595, forward strand.
TTGAGCATGATTCAGACTGCTATTAAAATAGCCCAACCGCATGCTCATGATTCGCGCGGGATTGAAATCAGGTCGCCAAGTTATCCACAACTCTACCTCTCGAACCGCTTGTACTTGATGCGGTGCGGCTCGACAGCGGCATCACCAAGACGGCGCTTCTTGTCCTCTTCGTAATCGGCGAAGTTGCCCTCGAACCATTCGACGTGGCTGTCGCCCTCGAAGGCCAGGATGTGCGTCGCGATACGATCCAGGAAGAAGCGATCATGGCTGATGACCACGGCGCAGCCAGCAAAGTCTTCAAGCGCGGCTTCGAGCGCCGACAGCGTTTCGGTGTCGAGATCGTTGGTCGGCTCGTCGAGCAGCAGCAGGTTGCCGCCTTCTTTCAACAGTTTTGCGAGATGCACGCGATTGCGCTCACCGCCTGAAAGCAGGCCGACTTTCTTCTGCTGATCCGCGCCCTTGAAGTTGAACCAGCCGCAATAGGCGCGTGAGTTCACTTCCTTCTTTCCGAGCGGAATCTGATCAAGGCCGGCTGAGATTTCCTCCCAGACGGTCTTCTTGTCATCGAGGTGCGTGCGGCTCTGGTCGACGTAGGAGATCTGCACTGTCTCGCCGACTTTGATGGAGCCGTTGTCCGGCTTTTCCGCACCCGTCAGCATCTTGAACAGCGTCGTTTTACCGGCGCCGTTCGGGCCGATGACGCCAACAATGCCGCCCGGCGGCAGTTTGAAGGACAGGTTGTCGATCAGAAGCCGATCACCGAACCCTTTGCTCAGCCCCTCAGCC
>JAEYYQ010000424.1 GCA_023428365.1 Pseudomonadota bacterium
GTGCGTGCTCGCGAGGTTCAGCCCTGCCGGGGCCCTCGACTGGATGAAGGACTACGGCGCCTGCCCGGCGTACTTCTCTGGTGTCGCGGTCGGCGCCGACAACAGCATCTACGCGGCGCTCGGATCAACCGACCTCATCTATGCGTGCGGCGGCGGCATTGTCGGCCATCCGGATGGCATCGCGGAGGGAACGCGCGCATTGCGCGCTGCCTGGGATGCGGCCCGCGCCGGCATTCCTCTGGAGGTCGCAGCACGCAACCACTCCGGTCTGCAAAAGGCCATCGATACGTTTAAGCGGCATATCAAATAGCCGCGTTCAACACGGGAACAGGAAACGCAAAGCTATGGTCAATCGCCTCGAAAACAAGATCGCACTCGTCTTCGGTGCGGGCTCCGTTGGCGAAGGATGGGGGAACGGAAAGGCGTCCGCAGTGCTCTACGCGCGCGAGGGGGCGAAGGTCGCGTGCGTCGACGTCAACGCGGAAGCCGCCGAACGGACCCGGCAAATCATTGAAGGCGAGGGCGGCACTGCGCTGGCCTTGCAAGCCGACGTCGTGAAACTCGATCGCGTGCGCGAGGTGGTCGATACGGTGAAGAATACGTGGGGCCGCATCGACGTCCTCCACAATAACGTCGGCACGAATATCGAAGGCGGCGTGGTCGATACGACGGAAGAGCAGTGGGATCGCGTGATGGACGTGAACCTTAAAAGCATGTTCTTCACGTGCAAATGCGTGCTGCCGATCATGGAAGCTCAGGGCAGGGGCGCGATCGTGAATATCTCATCGCTGGCCTCGATCCGCTGGATGCATTTCAATTACATTTCCTATTACGCATCAAAAGCGGCGGTGAACCATTTTACGCGCGCCATTGCGTTGCAGTACGCCGATAAAGGCATTCGTGCGAACACCGTTCTTCCGGGCCTGATGGATACGCCGCACATTTATCAGGCGATGAAGGATCACTATTCCGACTTCACCGAAATGCAGAACCAGCGCGCAGCGGTCGCGCCGATGAAGCGCATGGGGGATGGCTGGGACATCGCAAATGCAGCGCTGTTCCTGGCTTCGGATGAATCCAAGTACATCACCGGAATCGACCTGTGTGTCGATGGTGGACTGCACTGCAAGACGCACTAGATCATTGATGCGCGGGTTTCGGAGTGATCGCCAATGAATGCGAGCGTGCCGGATTTCGTAATGTTGCGCGAGGTAGTCGAGACGGTCGGCGGACATCGGATCGTTGCTGTCGATACGATTGCCCATGTGAAGTCGGAGGATGGCGGACAGGTCATCATGACTGGCTCCCACGGAGGGATCAGTTCAGGCGAATATGCGGGTAAGGTTCCGATAAAGGCGATTTTCTTTAATGATGCGGGCATCGGAAAAGATGAAGCCGGCATCGCGGCGCTGCCCTACCTGGAAAATCACGGCATTCTAGCGGGCGCCGTTTCGCATCACAGCGCCATCATCGGAAATGCGTTGGAGACGTGGCATCACGGTGTGATCTCGGCAGTCAATCCGATGGCGGCAAAGGCGGGATTTGTTGTCGGCGAACCCGTTGCCCTGGCCGTGCGCCGCGTGTTCGGAGAGGTGCAATCATGAAAAATGAAACGATCATGCACGTCGCCGGGCGACGTATTGTTCTGATGGATTCGATCTCTCTCATTCAGCCCGAGGACGAACGCGCCGTTATCATATGCGGGTCGCATGGCGGCGCGATCTCGGGGGCGTTTGCGTCGCTGCATCCACCGCATTTCGTTTTGTTTAATGACGCCGGTGGTGGGAAGTCCGATGCTGGCCGGGCCGCAATCGTCATGCTGGATGCCAAAGGTATTGCCTGCGCGACGATCGCCCACGACACGGCGCGCATAGGCGATGCCGAAGATGCTTGGCTGAATGGTAGGCTGAGCGCCGCCGGTGTTGTGGCGCAGCAGCTTGGCGTCGCGCCTGGTCAAACGGTGAAAGCTGCCGTCGAGACCGTCGCGGGCTTGAAGTGATCGCGGGAACTATCAGCGTCCGCGCCACACCCAGATGGTCAGTGCTGCGCCGATCACCGCGATCACGTACAGCAGGATCGATGGCAGTAGCTGAAGAATCACGCCGATGTGGAAGCCCATAAACGATCCGGCGATGCCGACGAGGCTGTAGGTCACGTCGCCCACGCCTGTGGTCTCTGCAACCTGTCGTCCGAGCCAGCTTCGGCCGCGGCGGTTGAAGACGAGGCCCACCACAATCCCAATCACGACCAGGATGATAAACGTCATAAGGGCTGTGGTGATCAGCGGCATATCTGGCTCCGTCGCTCGATACGGATCAAGTCCGTCGCCTGATCAAACGTTCGAGCGCCACGCTTGGTTGCTTGGCCGCTGTAATTTTCCTCAGAACCGAGAAAATCAGGCAGATCTGCCGACCGCTTTTATTCCCACTCGATAGTTCCAGGCGGTTTACTGGTTACGTCGTAGACGACACGGTTGATGCCTTTGACCTCGTTGATGATCCGGGTCGCGGCGCGGCCGAGGAAGGTCATGTCGAACGGGTAGAAATCCGCCGTCATGCCATCGACCGATGTCACGGCGCGGAGCGCGCAGACGAAATCGTAGGTGCGATGGTCGCCCATGACACCGACCGTCTGCACCGGGAGCAGTACGGCGAACGCCTGCCAGATCGTATCGTACAGGCCAGCTTTGCGGATTTCATCGAGATAGATCGCATCGGCCTTGCGCAGAATATCGAGCTTTTCGCGCGTGACGCCGCCCGGGCAACGGATGGCGAGGCCGGGGCCGGGGAAGGGATGGCGACCAACGAAACTCTCCGGCAGGCCCAGTTCACGACCGAGCGCGCGAACCTCATCCTTGAACAGTTCCCGCAGCGGCTCGACGAGCTTCATTTTCATCCGCTCGGGCAGGCCGCCGACATTGTGGTGGCTTTTGATTGTTACCGACGGACCGCCTGAGAACGAGACGCTCTCGATCACGTCCGGATACAGCGTGCCCTGCGCCAGGAAAGTCGGTGCGCCGCGGCCATCCTCGGCAATCTTGTGCGCTTCCGCATCGAAAACTTCGATGAACAGCCGACCAATGGTCTTGCGCTTGGTCTCGGGGTCGGAAACACCCTCCAACTCGCTGAGAAAACGCTCCGAAGCATCCACGTGGACCAGCGG
>JAEYYQ010000425.1 GCA_023428365.1 Pseudomonadota bacterium
GGGTCCTGAAAGACGATCTGCATTTCCTTGCGCAGCGGCCGCATTGCGCGTGAATTGAGACCGTCGATGCGCTTGCCGAGATACGCAACCGGCCCTTGCGAGGATACCAGCCGCATGATCGCCAGCCCGAGCGTCGTCTTACCGGAGCCGGATTCGCCCACCACGCCGAGCGTCTGGCCCGCGTGCAATTTCAGAGACAGTCCGTCCACCGCCTTGACGTGATCGACAGTCCGGCGAAGGAAGCCCTTTTTAATCGGAAACCAGACCTTCAGATCGTCGGTCTGCACGACGACCGGCTTGCTCGTATCGGCCGGCGGCGGACTGCCCTTCGGCTCGGCGCTGATAAGGTGGCGCGTGTAAGCATGCTGCGGATTAGAGAAAACCTCGGACGTTTTCCCTTCCTCGACGATCTTGCCCGCGTTCATGACGTAGACGCGATCGGACATCTTCCGGACCACGCCAAGATCATGCGTAATCAGCAGCATCGCCATCCCGAGCTCGGCCTGAAGATCCTTCAAGAGCTCGAGGATTTGCGCCTGAATGGTGACGTCGAGCGCGGTGGTCGGCTCGTCCGCGATCAGCAGATCCGGTTCATTCGCAAGCGCCATGGCGATCATCACGCGCTGACGCTGGCCACCGGAGAGCTGATGCGGAAAGCTCGACAGCCGCTTCTCGGGGTCGCGGACGCCCACCTTATGCAGCAGCTCCAGCACGCGCGTGCGGATGGCGCTATCTTCCATGCCGCGATGCAGCTTCAAAACCTCGCCCACCTGCTTCTCGATGGTGTGCAGCGGATTGAGCGACGTCATCGGCTCCTGGAAGATGATCGAGATCTTCGCGCCGCGAATGTCGCGCATTTCGGCTTCGGACAGCTTCAGCAGATCCCGGCCTTCGAAAAGGATCTCACCCGTCGGATGCGAGGCGGCAGGATACGACAGCAGCCGCATCACCGAGAGCGCCGACACGGTCTTGCCCGATCCGGACTCGCCGACCAGCGCTACCGTCTCTCCGGGATTCACCTCAAACGTTACCCCTTTGACAGCGAGGTTCGTCGTCTGGCCCGAACGGAACGCGACCGAGAGATTGTTGGCGCGAATGAGAGGAGTTCCGTTGCTCATGGTGCGCCTCAACGGAACGTCTTGCGGGGGTCAAGTGCGTCGCGCACCGCCTCACCGATGAAGATCAGCAAGCTCAGCAAGACTGCCAGCGAGAAGAAGGCCGCGAGCCCTAGCCATGGCGCCTGCAGGTTGGACTTGCCCTGGGCCAGAAGTTCACCCAGCGATGGCGAACCCGGCGGCAAGCCGAGGCCGAGGAAGTCCAGCGCAGTCAGCGCCGTGATGCTGCCCGACAGATTGAACGGCAGGAACGTCAGCGTCGCGACCATGGCATTCGGCAGCAGATGCTTGAACATGATCTTGCCATCGGACAATCCGAGTGCGCGTGCGGCCGTGACGTACTCGAAATTGCGCCCACGTAGAAACTCGGCGCGTACGACGCCCACAAGCGACACCCATTGGAACAACAGCAAAACGCAAAGCAGCGTCCAGAAGCCTGGCACCAGCACGGATGAGATAATGATCAGCACGTACAGCGACGGGATCGAAGACCAGACCTCCAAGACACGCTGGAAAAACAGATCGACGCGTCCGCCGAAGTAGCCCTGCACAGCGCCAGCGGCGACACCGATGATCGACGAAAAGATCGTCAGCAACAGACCAAACAGTACGGAAATGCGGAAGCCGTAGATCATGCGCGCCAGCACATCGCGGCCCTGATCGTCGGTTCCCATCCAGTTCGTATTGCCGAGCGCCTGATAGCGCGCGACCTGATCGGCAGGCGCCTCGCATATTTCAGCGTTCGATGCCCACGGCGGCGGCGCGGGGAAGCCGAGGCAGCGGTCCTCCGGCCCTTTAAGGCGCGGATAATCGCGATTGATCGAGCTGTACGAATAGCGGATCGGAGGCCAGATCATCCAGCCGTTCTGCTCGATTTCCTCGATGATGAAGGGATCTTTGTAGTCGGTGACCGCGAGGAAGCCACCGAACTTGGACTCCGGATAATCGACCAGCACCGGCGACAGCAGCTCGCCCTTATAGCGAACCAGGATCGGCTTATCGTTGGCGATAAACTCGGCAAACAAACTGAGGATGAACAGGACAAGGAAGATCCAGAAACTCCAATAGCCGCGCCGATTGGCCTTGAAGTTGTCCCAGCGGCGGCGATTGAGCGGCGTCAGCCCATAGCGTCCGGCGATCGTCTCGCGCGCCTTGCCGATCCAGGTCGTCGGTTGGGGCTGGAATCCGGCAGCAGCGATTTTGTCTTCCTGTTCGATGCGCGCGATATCATCCGGCGTCGGAGCGCCGTCAGGTCCATTGGACGTGATTTTGTCCTTCGTCCGCATCTCCACCTGCTCAGACCTCCCGGCTTTCGAAGTCGATCCGCGGGTCGATCAGTGTGTAGATGAAATCGGAGACGAGGTTCACGACGAGGCCGAGCAACGAGAAAATGTAGAGCGTCGCGAATACGACCGGATAATCGCGATTGATGATGCTCTCGAAGCCGAGCAGTCCCAGACCGTCCAGTGAAAAGATCGTCTCGATCAACAGTGAGCCGGTAAAGAACGCACTGATGAAGGCGCTCGGGAAGCCGGCGATGATGAGCAGCATCGCATTGCGGAACACGTGCCCATACAGGATCTGATGTTCTCCCAACCCTTTGGATCGAGCCGTCAGGACATACTGCTTTCGAATTTCATCCAGAAACGAGTTCTTGGTGAGGAACGTCATGGTCGTGAACGCGCCGAGCGACATGGCAATGATCGGCAGCGTCAGATGCCAGAAATAATCCATCACCTTACCGGTGAGCGAAAGCTGATCCCAGTATTCAGACGTCAGCCCGCGCGACGGGAACCACTGGAAGAACGATCCACCCGCAAACAGCACCAGCAGCAACACGGCAACAAGGAAGCCCGGCACCGCGTAACCGATCACCAGGAAGCCGCTGCTCCACGTGTCGAAGCGTTCGCCATCGCGCACCGCCTTGCGGATACCGAGTGGGATGGAGATCAGATAAGTCAGCAGCGTCATCCAGATGCCGAGCGAGATCGAGACCGGCAGCTTCTCCTTGATCAATTCGATGACGCTGATGTCGCGGAAATAACTGCGCCCGAAATCGAACAACAGGAAGTTCTTCATCATGAGCAGGAATCGCTCATGGGCCGGCTTGTCGAAGCCAAACTGCTTTTCGAGCTGGCGGATAAACTCCGGATCCAATCCCTGCGCACCGCGATAGCGCGATCCACCTTCTTGGCCGGCTGCCTGTTGGGCCGATTGTCCGGCCATACCGTCGCCGCCCCCGCCGCCGATCCGCGCTGTCGCGGAGACGTCGGTTCCCGATATCTGCGCGATCACGCGCTCGATCGGTCCGCCCGGAGCGAACTGAATGATGACGAAGCTGATGATCATGATCCCGATCATCGTCGGGAAGATCAAAAGAATGCGCTTGAGAAGATATGCTCCCATGCTGGGTCGGCAACTCC
>JAEYYQ010000472.1 GCA_023428365.1 Pseudomonadota bacterium
GGCGCTTGACGCGCGACGAGAGACGAGAGACGCCGCAGGAGGCGGATCGGCGTTGATTTATTTCTTCTGGACATTGCCAGCGATCGCGGTCGTCGCCGTGCTCGCAAGCGGGCGAGCGGGCACACTCGCCGCCTCGATCATCGGGGTAATCGTCGCCCTGCTCGTTGCGCTGACGGCCGCACCGCACGATTTCCAGACTTCTGAAGCTCTGGTCTTCCTCTCTCGCGGCGCGTGGATCGGCTGGATTATCGTGCCCTACATTCTCGGCGGCTTATTATTCTGGCAGATGGCCATCAGGCCTGGAAATGCCGCGATGCCCGTCGAAACATCACTTTCAGACGCCCGCGCCAGGCGGCGGCTGTTGTTCTCCGCCTGCTTTTTGATCGGCCCATTTGCCGAGTCGGCGACCGGCTTCGGCGTTGGCATCATCGGAACGATGGTGCTGGTCCGGCGATTGAACGTAGAGCCGATCTATCTCCTCGCTTTCAGCTTACTCAGCCAGACTATGATTCTCTGGGGAGGTATGGGCAGCGGTGCCATCGTCGCCGCGGCCTTTGCGCAAACCGACCCGACCACGCTCGCGGTCAATTCAAGTTTCCTTCTGGCTGCTGTCAATTTGCTCTGGCTGCCGCTGTACTGGCGCATGGCGTGCAAGGCCGGAGTTGCCGCCGGCTGGAGGGAACAGGTGAGCGAGTTCCTTTGGCTGGGTGCCAGTCTCGCCTTAGTCATCGCTGCGACAGCGGTACTTGGTCCTGAAACGGCAATGCTCGCCGCCTATGGGCCGATGATCGTGCTGCGCTATTTAGCCGACGAGCGGCCCGATCGGGCGGAACTTCTCCGTGCGTTTGGCGGGGTGCTGCCATTTATTCTTCTGATCGGCTGGCTGGTCGTAACCCGGCTATTGCCGCCGCTTGCGCATTTTCTTGAGCACACCGGCCGCCTTCATCCCTTTGCCGATGCGCCCGCATGGTCGCCATTGTTCCACGCCGGAACATGGCTTGTCGTAGCTGCTATCCTTACGGGGCTGCTGCGCGGTCACTCATACGCGTTTCCGGAAGAGATCAGAGCAGCCTGGAGGACCGGACGTCTGGCTGTGTTGACCATCATCATGTTCTCGATGATGGCGGAGCTTTTATCCGGCTCAGGTATCGCGGAAGGTCTGGCACGCGGCATGTTCGAGACGCTGGGACGGTGGGGCGTCGTGCTGACGCCGATTATCTCGGCCGTGTTCGGTGCCCTGGCCAACAGCGGCAACGCTGCCAATGGACTGTTCATGGCATCGCAGGTGAGCCTTGCTACGGAAGCGGGGCTCAATGTTCCGGCCGTTATCGCTCTGCAGCATGTTGCAGCATTGTCTCTAAACATGGTTTCGCCGGTGCGGATGTCGATCGTGTGCAGCCTCGCAGGAACGCCGGGGCGAGAGCGCGATACCTATCGCGCAATGCTGCCGTTTGCTGCAGTGATGGTCGTCGTATTGCTCGTCGTTTCCTTCCTGATCGGAAGTCGAGCGTTCTAGGTCCACCATTTATTCACGCGAGCCTGCTCCGTTCGCCAGTCTCGCGCGTTTGCTACAACGACACGACAGACATCTCTCCGTTACAAGCGGCGCCTAACGTGGCGCTGGTTTGTGCCGAAAAGGTGCTTTAGTGCAGATTAATGTCTCGATCTCTCCTCGCGCAGATACCGCCTTCAGCCTTACCGCGGCTGCCTTGCTGGCCGGTATTGTCGCATCCGTTATATTTCTTCTGTGGCCCGATCTCGACCTGCTCATCGCGCGTCTCTTTGTGCGCGAGGATGGAAGCTTCTCCCCCGCACGGGAGGGATGGCTGGCAAATATCCGGGACGTGTTCAAATCGGTTTATGTGATTTTTTGCGTGATTTCTATTGTCGGTCTGGCACTTGCGATCGTTCGCTCTTCGCGGCAATTGCGGATATCATCCTTGATTTGGGCATATCTGATACTCTGCCTAAGTATCGGACCGGGCGTTGTCGCCAATCTTCTGCTGAAGGACCAGTGGGGTCGCGCCCGCCCGAGTCAGGTTGTCGATTTTGGCGGAACGAAGCAGTTCTCGCCTCCACTCGTCCCGGTTCGCCAATGTGAGCGCAATTGTTCGTTCATAAGCGGCGAGGCTTCCGCGATGTTCGCGCCATTCTTCGCCGTGGCTCTGATCGTTCCGCAATGGTCCGGCGCGCTTATGATCGCAGGCATCGTGACAGGCTTCGCTGCCGGTCTCATTCGCATGGCCCAAGGCGCGCATTTTCTCAGTGACGTCGTGTTCGCCGGAATCTTCATGGCACTGACAGCCGCTATGCTGCACCGACTGATTCTGGGAAGTTCCGATGCCAAGTCGTTGCGCGTAACGCTCAGTGCTGCCAGTTATTGAGGCCTGCGACGTTGGCAGTCAGCGGATCAAATACGCTCTCGCGTCCGACAGGCTCCATCGGAAACGACCGATCGGCGTCGCCTGAACTGTCCGTCATCGTACCGACGTTTAACGAACGCGAGAACGTGACGGAACTCGTCGATCGGCTGCGGTATGCGCTGCAGGGCGTGCACTGGGAAGTTATTTTCGTCGACGATGACAGCCCCGACGGAACAATACAGACCGTACGGAAAATGGGAGAGACCGATGCCCGCATCCGCGGCATTCGTCGCCTGGATCGCCGCGGTCTGGCGGGGGCCTGTATCGAAGGCATTCTCGCATCTTCCGCATTCGCGGTCGCTGTTATCGATGGTGATCTGCAACACGATGAGTCGCGGCTCCCTGACATGCTTACCCAGATTCGACAAGGCGCTGATCTTGTTGTTGGAACGCGTTATGCCTCGGGGGCCGCTGCCGAGGATGGCTTTGCCGGCGTGCGTGCCTTTGGGAGCCGATTTGCAAATGCCCTGGCGCGCGTGCTGCTTGGGGTCCGCCTCAGCGATCCGATGAGCGGCTTTTTCATGATGCGCCGCGAGATGTTTGATGAAGTGGCGCCACACCTGTCGAGCCAAGGGTTCAAGGTTCTGCTGGACATTGTCGCGTCCAGCAAGGTGCCGCTGAAAATCGCGGACGTCCCGTACCGTTTTCGGCCGCGCCATCTCGGCCAATCGAAGCTCGATAGTCTCGTGGTGATAGACTATCTCGGCCTGCTGCTGGCCAAGTTTTCGGGCGATCGGATTACCATCCGCTTTGTTCTGTTCGCATTGGTGGGCGCCAGTGGTCTCATCGTGCATCTGATCACTCTGCGCGGCTTTCTGGAGCTGTCGACGCTACAATTCGGGGGAGCGCAGACCGCCGCGGCCTATGTCGCCATGACCTGGAATTTCGCGCTGAACAATCAACTGACCTATCGCGATCGCCGGCTGACCGGATGGTCCGCCTTGAAAGGTCTGTTGTCATTTTATGCGATCTGCAGCGTCGGCGCGGTCGCCAATGTCGGCGTCGCCAGTTGGGTCCATAGTGGCAATACGGATTGGTGGCTGGCCGGTACGGCCGGCGCGCTGATGGGGGCGGTCTTTAATTATGCAAGTAGCTCCGTCTTCACCTGGCGCCTGCGCTGAAGCGATCGCGACCGTAGCGACCGGTCGCGATTTTGATCGGCCCGTTGTCGTGCTTACGGTCGTCATTCTTGCACTGGCTGCGGTTCGTGCGTTCGTCGCTGCCAGTGCAGGCTTGACGGATGATGAGGCCTATTATCGCTTGTGGTCGCTAGCGCCGGCGATGAGCTATCTCGATCATCCGCCGATGGTCGCTTGGATGATAGCCGGGGGGCGGTGGCTGGCCGGCGACACGCCTTTAGGCATCCGCCTGCCGGCTGTTCTGGGTTCCCTGATCGGCCCGTTCATCCTCTGGCGGACGGCGTCCAACCTGATGGGAGACGATCTCGCCCGCTACGCTGTCTGGATCATGCTGGCCATGCCACTCATGGCGGTCGGCGGCGTGATCATGACCCCCGATATCCCCTCCGTACTGTTTTGGGGACTAGCCGCCTGGGCATTGTCGGAATTGCACGTCTCGCGCAATGCCAACTGGTGGTTGGCGATCGGTCTTTTCGCCGGCCTTGGTCTGATTTCGAAGTACACAAACCTCTTTCTCGGTGCCAGCATTCTTCTTTGGCTGATCTGGCTGCCTGGAAATCTGCGCTGGTTCAAAACCTGGCAATTGTGGATCGGCGGTGCGATCGCTGCGCTCACGACGACGCCCGTTCTGCTCTGGAATCTCGAGCATGACTGGGCATCCTTTATCAAACAGTTCGGACGGGCTGGGCGCGGTCAAGAATTGACGCTCAATTATTTACTGGAGCTTGTTGGAGCCTTTTTTGGCTTGGCCAGCCCGTTCATAGCAGCCTTGGCATTGTGTGGTCTCGCACTCATCGTCCGTTCCGCCCTCAAGCGACGTGATCCGGCCCATATCATGATTGCTGCCCTCGTCCTTCCGCTGACCGCCTACCTGCTGCTCCATGCTTTGCATAGCCGGGTGCAGGGAAACTGGCCTGCACCTCTTTATCCGGTGCTCGCCGTCGCGGCAGCCTTCGCCGTCAAGTCGACGGAGAGCCTCTGGTTGCGTCGTCTCGGCGCCGTGGGAATCGCCACAGGTTTTCTCTTCAGCGCCGTGATCTATGCGCACGCCGTCGCACCACTCTCCCTTATGAGAAACATGAAGGACCCCACATCACAGATGCGCGGCTGGCAGCAGTTCGCTTTAGATATCAATAATCTCCGCCAGCAGTACGGCGCTTGTCGGATTGTCACGTCAAGTTACACCACGACGGCCCAGTTGGCCTATCATCTCAAGGGGCGCGCGCCCGTCGTTCAGCTTAAGGAGCCGCTGCGCTACGTGCATCTACCGCCGATCGTTTCGGATCCGACATGCCCGGCTCTGTATGTCGAGCTCGAACGACGACAGGCGAAAGGCTCCCTCGAACAGCGATTCGCCGAAGTTAAGTTGCTCGGCCGCGTCGATCGCGCTTATGCTGGCGCGCCGTTGGCTGGCTATACGACGAGCCTCGTGACTTCTCCGTTCAGACCGTGACACGTCTGAGGTTGCAAACCGCGTTCCCTTCGTGCTCGGGAGAGCAACGAGCGCTCTCCCGAACGGTGCAAAACCAGCTATTTGAGCGGTGCCGACGCAGCGCTGTCGCCAAACTTATAGTTTAGGCCCACGCGGAAGGTATGGAAGTCGAGGCTAGCTGACGCGAGCTCATGGTGATTGAATTCCTGAGGGGTGCCTTCGTAAGCCAGCCCCTTTGGATCATAATCCGCGCTGCCGAGATCGACGTACAGCCACTCAGCTTTGAGACTAAGATTGGGAGTTGCGGCCCATTCCGTGCCGAGGCCAGCAGTCCACCCGATGTGGTTTGCCTTAGCCGAGAGACGAGACATCGTTACCGGGCCAGTGATGCTGATGGAATCGATATTCATTTCGGCACGGGCCCAGGCTAAACCGCCTGTCGCGTAAAAGAGCCAGTTGTTACTTACGAAACCAATACGGGCTCGCGCGGTGCCGAACACCTGCAGATCGAGCGAGGTTGCCCAATCCGTATCGAAGTCCATCCGAAATGACTTGCTGTCATCAAGTCCGGCCCATGACACGTCGGTTTCGACACCAAGAACGAGTGCCCCCGTTTGATAGTTCGCGCCAATCTGCAAACCGCCTAACCAACCGCTGCTGCTGATGCTGCCGCCGTCGCTAAGGACACCGCCCGGGACTGCAGGGAATGGATGAACCAGATCGGCGTCCCAATCGCCGGAGGCGTAGCCGGCGTGAGCGCCGATGTAGAAACCTGTCCAGTCTACGCGTGGCGCACCGTAATCTCCGCCGCCAGCCACAGCTCCGCTTACGCCGGCGAGCAGAAATGCCCCGGCCGCGATATACTTACGCATCACGTGAACCCCCACAACGCTACGAGAAAACAACAACCGCAACGAAACAAAGACGCAGCACACAACCCACACGCAGGGACGGTAACGAATCATTAACCAACCCGGCAAGTGTATTCGTCGCTATGCTGACAATCAGCTTCGGGATCTGTTGCGCTGTTGCCTCAGTTGATAGCGGAGAGGTTCAAGTCGGCGGATCGCCAGCCGGTGAGGGTTTGAAGGGAGCGGGAGGATTGCTCGGCGGACCGTGCAGGTAAGTCATCGTGATAAACGCCCCGACCCACGAGCCGGCAGCGGCGAAAATCACGTAAACCCAATTGTTTGTGTAGGAAATCACCGCGAAGGACGACAGCACGTACCAGATGCTGCTCCACGTGGCCGCCGGGACTCGTTTGCGCGCGATGACTGCGGACGTAAACATGACGTACACAGCATCAGTGGCGGCCGTCGCCAGCAGAACGCCAACCGATAGCAGGGGATCCAATCCGAATAACATGATGTCCTCGCTCGCCTATGCACAGTTCGGCGAGGTCACAACGCTCGTGATCGGAAATAGTGGCAGCGCACTTGCTCGGCTGCCGGCAGAGGTCAGTTCGAAAACGGGGCGATGGTAACGCCGGCCTCTTCGAGCCGCTTGCGAATGCCGAGCGCGATAGCTGGCGCATCCGGACCGTCTCCGTGAACGCAGACGGAACTGATCGGCACGGGGATTTCTTTGCCGGAATGCGTGATGATACGGCCGCTGACGACCATACTCGCGACCCGTTCGGCGGCAAGCACCGGATCGTGAATAAGAGCATGCGGTTGGCTGCGTGGCACAAGACGTCCTTCATCGGTATAGGCGCGGTCGGCGTAGATCTCCGATGCAACGCGCAGTCCAGCGGCTTCGGCGGCTTTGATCTGTTCTCCAAGCGCGATGGCCAGGCAGACAAGCTTGGGATCGACGGCTCGTATGGCGCGAATGATGGCGCGCGCGATTTGGGGTTCGACATCCGCCACGTTGGCAAGAGCGCCATGGACCTTCACATAGGACAGCTTGTGTCCGGCATGACTGGCGAGCGCTTGCGCTGCGCCAATCTGATAGGCGACGAACCGTTCAATCTCGCCGGCGGAGTAGGGCAACCGACGGCGACCGAAGCCCCAGAGATCCGGATAGCCGGGGTGCGCGCCGACAGCCACGCCCTTTTTCTTCGCGGTCAGGAATGTCGTCGCCATGATTTCGGGATCGCCAGCATGAAATCCGCAGGCGACGTTGGCCGAAGTCACGATATCCAGCAGGGCGTCGTCGTTTCCAAGCGTATATTGGCCGAATCCTTCGCCCATGTCGGAGTTGAGGTCGACGCGGAGAGACTGTGTGTTCATGGCTTGGCTGCGTGTGTCCGGTTGGTGGCGGAAACCCTATACCCGATCCCTGGGAGCGCAGGCTATCCGCGATCAAGCCACATTCAAATGGCACGGACCACGGTAAAGTTCCCGCCAGCTTTATCCGGTAAGCAGGCTCGCTATATAAGACCCTA
>JAEYYQ010000519.1 GCA_023428365.1 Pseudomonadota bacterium
GAATAACCCCGGCAATTTCCCGGCCGCTTTCCGTCGGCAACATCCTGTCGAGGGCGCTGATGATGCCGCCTGTCAGCGTCCGGGCCAGACCGAATGGATTGCCGATCGCATAGACCTGCTGACCCACGACCAGATCGGCCGACGTCCCGACCGTGATCGGCTGCAGGTTCTCGGGCGGACGGCTCAGCCGCAACACCGCGATATCCGCCCACGGGGCCGACCCGATCACCCGCGCCGGAATAACGTCTCCCTGATCGATGACGACACCGACCTCATCGGCGCCTGCGATGACGTGAGCGTTGGTGACGACATGACCCGCCTTATCCCAGACGAAGCCGGAGCCTGTGCCGCCCGATTCCTCCTGAGTGCCGGTCTGGGAGCCGCCCTGCATCTGGCCGCCAGGAATATGCGTAAAAATGTAAGCAACCGACGGCGCTGTGCGCGCGAAGAGTTCCGTTGCCTGCAATTCCTTACCGCTCAGTTCGGCGCGTGGCACCGTGACCCGCGGCTCGGTCGCGGAATAGGCGAACAGCCGGACGTAACGCTCGCCAATAAACAGCCCCGCGACGACCAGTGCGGCGAGCGCCAAGAAACGCCAGAATCGATCAGATGATGCCGGCCCAGCCATGAATCTTCAGCGCTCCGAGACTTCGAACCCCGCCTAAACGCATACGGCGGCACATTCGTTGCCGCCGCATGCATCTGGTGAGGAAAGCCTGGACGCTCAAGACTTTGCCAGGCGCGCCCGCTCAACCTGAATAAGATCACACAGCACGTCGGCCATAGCCGAGAAGTCCTGATTGCCGTAGCCGCGGGCGCGCGCCGCAGAAAACGCTTCTCGAGTTGCTGCTGCGACCGGCAGTGGAACGCGCGCTGAATTAGCCGCCCCGACGATCAACGAGAGATCCTTGTGCGCGAGGTCGATGGTGAAGCCCGGCGAGGTATCGCCTGCCAGCACCTTGTTCGGCCAGTTGATCTTGAGCTGGCCGTTGGTCGCCGTCGTGCCATGGATCACATCAAGCGTCTTGTTCAGGTCCAGCCCGAACCGTTGCGACAGCGCCAGTGCCTCGGCGTTGAGCTGGCACAGGATAATCGCCAGGTAGTTGTTGACCAGCTTGGTGCGCGTGCCTGCTCCGCCCGGCCCACAGTGGTGAACCGTCGTGCCCATGGCATCGAGCAGCGGCTTGACCCGCTCGAAATCCTCAGGCTCGGCGCCGACCATGAACAGGCTCTCGCCGCGTTCCGCATGCCAGGCGAGCCGCCCGATCGGGGCATCCACGGCTTTGAAGCCACGCTTCTTTGCTTCGGCGTGTAAAGCGTCGGTCGTCTCGGGCTCCACAGTCGACAGATCCATCACCAGCGTGCCCGGCTTGGCATGATCGAACAGGCCGCCCGATGCCATGATCGTCGAGTTCACTTCCTTGCCCGCCGGCAGCACCGTGATGATGATCGAGCTTTGCTTGGCGACGTCGGTGATGTCCTTGGCGGCCTTGGCGCCCAGCGCGACGAGCGCATCGACCGGTTCGGGGCGGACGTCATAGACGACCATATTGAACCCCTTTTTCACACAATTTGCGGCCATGCCGCGGCCCATCGCGCCCAGCCCGATAAAGCCAATCGTTTCATCTTTTGTGGCCATGCAAATTCCATCCCTGAGCTTCATTTCTCGGAAGAAGTTCTGGCAGCATCAGATGGCTGCGACAAGGTCTCCCTCGCCTCGAAGGCCGACATGACAGGTCTGTGTTGACCGGACGTCTGATCTGGACGAAAGCTTTCGCCGCAATTTCATTCGTTGGGGGAGCGCGAACCATGGCCGGAGCCATTACCTGCATCGAGGACCTTCGCATTCTCCACAAGCGGCGGGCGCCGCGGATGTTCTACGATTATGCGGATTCCGGCGCCTGGACCGAGAGCACCTATCGTTCAAACGAGACGGATTTCCGCGACATCTACCTGCGCCAGCGCGTGGCGGTCGACATGACAAACCGGACACTTGCGAGCACGATGATCGGTCAACCGGTCAGCATGCCCGTGGCCCTGGCTCCGGTCGGAATGACCGGCATGCAGCATGCCGATGGCGAAATCCTCTGTGCCCGCGCGGCCGCAGCGGCCGGTGTTCCCTACACGCTTTCGACCATGAGCATCTGCTCGATCGAGGACGTTGCCGAGAACACCAGCAAACCGTTCTGGTTTCAGCTCTACGTCATGCGCGACAAGGACTTCGTCAACCGGCTGATCGGCCGGGCCAAGGCGGCCGGATGCTCGGCTCTGGTTCTGACGCTCGACCTGCAGATCCTCGGCCAGCGACACAAGGACGTGAAGAACGGTCTCACCGCGCCGCCGCGCCTGACGATCCCGAACATCGCCAACATCGCCTTCAAGCCGCGCTGGTGGATGGGCATGCTGGGCACGCAGAGGCGCACGTTCCGTAACTTCGTCGGCCATGCCAAGGGCGTTGGCGACATGACGGCGCTGTCGTCGTGGACCGCAGAGCAGTTCGACCGGACTCTGAGCTGGGACGACGTCAAGCGCATCAAGGATCAGTGGGGCGGCATGCTGATCCTCAAGGGCATCCTCGATCCAGAGGACGCCGAACGCGCCGCTGAAAGCGGAGCCGATGCGCTGATCGTCTCCAACCACGGCGGCCGCCAGCTTGACGGCGCATTGTCGTCAGTGGCGGCGCTGCCGGGCATTGCTCAGGCTGTCGGGAACCGGATCGAGGTGCTGATGGACGGCGGCATTCGGTCGGGCCAAGACGTGATCAAGGCGCTGGCATTGGGCGCAAAGGGGGTCTTCATCGGCCGGTCCTACATCTACGGCCTGGGCGCAATGGGTCAGGAGGGCGTCGCGAAGTCGCTGGAGATCATCCGCAAGGAGCTCGATATGACCATGGCGCTGTGCGGCCTGCGCGACATCCAGACCGTGACATCGAACATCCTGACGCGGAAGCCGGACGTCCTTGCCGGGATTAAGTGAGCAGGGGACGCTCACTTTTCAAAACCTAAACCGCTTCGAGGAAACCTTCCGCAGTCGCGAGGTCGACCGAGACGAGCTGGCTCACACCCTTCTCGCCCATGGTGACGCCGAACAGGCGGTTCATGCGCGCCATCGTCATCGGATGGTGGGTGATGACC
>JAEYYQ010000485.1 GCA_023428365.1 Pseudomonadota bacterium
TGCCATTGGCGCTCAGGACGCCGATGCTGCACCGGCTGCGGCAAGCACAGGCGCGTGGGGTACGGTTGCCCGCACGCTCGGCCTGACGACGCAGTAGGCGGCTTCGCGTCGCAGTGGTGCGCGCTGCCGGGATCGCCCAGCGCGCGTACACCGTTATCCCCAAAACTGTTGTATTGCGGGCACGGGCTGGCTTTCGATGGCCAGCCAGCATCTCAAGCGTCGAGCTATCGGATAAAATCTCCTGATAGTGGGTCGTGAGGTTGACCCCCGAGGAGAGCGGATGACGGCAGCGTCGGTGATACGCAAGCTGTTGTTGCAAGCCAGTCTTGCAGTCGGTTGCTGGGCAGGAGCATGGAGCTCTGCGCAGGCGATCACGATTGAGCTGAAGGACGTTTCACCGGATCGGATTGAACGTCAACGGCGCGCGGTCACCGGTGAGCTGCCGCTGCCCAACACGCCCGATGTCAGCAAGCTGGACGAGCGCTTGGCGGCCAAGGGGCTGGAAAGCGGCAGCGAAGTCTTCATCCGTATTTTCAAAGCGGAATCGGAACTCGAGCTTTGGATGCGCAAGGACGATCAGTTCGCGCTGCTCGACACCTATCCGATCTGCCACTGGTCCGGCACGATCGGTCCAAAGCTGCACGAAGGCGACAAAC
Source organism: Pseudomonadota bacterium (assembly GCA_023428365.1). Lineage (GTDB taxonomy): Bacteria > Pseudomonadota > Alphaproteobacteria > Rhizobiales > Hyphomicrobiaceae > ZC4RG25. Next base: position 657 of record JAEYYQ010000485.1, read on the forward strand.
AGAATCCCGAAGGCTTCTATAAAATCCGCCGCCGGCACCTGCATCTGGCTGGTCGTTGGCCACGCTCTCTCAACCTGGGTTTCCCCAACGCGTTCGATCGATCCCAGGATCGCACGGGCTCCTACATCCTGGTGCATGGCGGCTGCTCGTCGACCGGATGCTTCGCCATGACCGATCCGGTCATGCAGGAGATCTACGGACTGACCGAGAAGGCGCTGCGTGAGGGTCAGGATTACGTGAATATCCACGTTTTCCCGTTCCGGATGACGGAGGAGAATCTCGCGCAGCATGCCGGATCGGAGTGGCAGGATTTCTGGCTCAATCTCAAGCAGGGTTACGACGCCTTCGAAGTGACCCACGTGCCGCCGCGCATCGGGGTATGCGACAAGCGATACGTCGTGCAGGAGATGGCTCCAGGCGCGACCTATTCTTCTGCTGCGGAGCCGCGCTCACGGCGTGCCCTGCGGCGCGCCAGCCTCAACAACGCGCGAGACTACACGTGCTTTAACCCGGACGACGAGACGATCGATGACGTCGCTGCAGTCGAGGCCAGCGAGGATACGACATCCGTAGAGACCGAACCCGCGCGCCCCCATGCGAAGGGATTGCGGCGTGTCACGCATCACCCGAGCAACCGGGTGCAGCCGAACCCGCGACCGCGGCAATCGGCGTCGAATACGCGGAAGCCTGGGTTTGAGGCCGAGGCCTTCTTCTATCGCAAATAGCCTGCATGACCTTTCACCTGCGCCAACCGCAGCGATCTGCCTCTGATCGCTTATGAACGTGCACGGAGCGTTGCATGATCGAGACCATCGACGGCATTGCCATTCATTTCCAGGTTTCCGGGCCTGAACTCGGGCCGGCCGTCGTCCTGCATCATCCGTTGGCCACCAATCTGACGATCTGGGACGAGCTTACCGCCGCGCTCGAACCACGCTATCGCGTCGTACGGATGGATGCGCGCGGCCACGGCAAGACGGAGGCGCCCGCGGGTGCTTATACGCTCGCGCAATTGTCCGCCGACGTCATCAGTTTGATGGATCATCTGGAGATTGAGAAAGCGCGGTTTCTCGGTTTGTCGATGGGCGGAATGGTCGGCCAGCACCTCGGCCTCACCTATCCAGGCCGCGTTCATTCCTTGTGTCTGTGCTCGACCACCAGTGCCGTTCCCGAAGACGCCAAGCCGCTTTGGGATCAGCGCATCCGCGCCATCGCTGAGAACGGCACGACCAGCACGATTGTCGATGGACAGCTTCCGCGCTGGGTAACGCCGCCCGTGTTCACGACGCGGCCGGACCTGGTGGCGCGTCTGCGCCGGATGATCGAGACCACGCCCGCACAGGGTTATGCGGGATGGTGCCATGCCATTCGCGATTTGAACGTCACGTCGCGGCTGAAGGAGATCAGGCTGCCGACGCACATTGTTGTCGGAGCCGAAGATCCAGCAACGCCGCCGTCGGCTTCAGAGATTATCCATCGGGAAATTGCGGGTTCGACGCTGGCAATCGTCCCTTGCGTCTCGCACATGCTTCACGTTGAAGATCCGGCGGCGTTCCACGCACAGGTGTTGCCGTTCATGGAGGCGCATGGGCCGCTCGTGTGAGCAGTCGTCAACGCGATAACTTGCGCAAACAAAAAGCCCGTCCAATGGACGGGCTTTTCTAATCTGTTCAGCAGTGACGAAGTGGCTTTAAGCCTTCGCTTCCTCGCCTTCGGCCGGAACTTCACCAGCCGTGGCTTCAGCCATCCGCTGATTGGCCTGGCCGGCCCAGTCGTCACGCTCAATCTGGCCGTTGAGCTTCAGCAGCTCGTCCAGATTAGCGATATCGTCATCGGAGAAGGCCGCGATCTGATCGAAGCGGAGCACGTTGTACTTGTGCAGCTGGGCTTCGAGATCGGCAGAGATGCC
>JAEYYQ010000522.1 GCA_023428365.1 Pseudomonadota bacterium
GCGGCGCGCTGGGATGTCGCTCCGCACGAGGTTCTGCTGTCGCTGCGCTGGATCATGCCGGACGACTATGTCGCGGCGTTGGCGCGTTATCTCGGCGTTTCGGTGTTTGGGGATTGCCCGCCCGATATGCTCGCGGGCCGGGTGGTGGCGTTCGATGGCACGAACGGCACGCCGTGGCAGATCGCCGAAGCCATCGCGCAGCGCGAAGCTACGGGAGAGACCGCGCTACTGGCAGCGCCGCAAAGCCTGCAGGAACTCGAGCCTCCGGATAGCAAAGCGCATCGCTCGAAGGAGGCCGTCGCCGGACTGTTGCACTGGCGTCCCGTTCTGTCGGCGGGAGCGCCGACGTGGCGTTGGCAGATCATAGCGGCGGTACTCGCCTTGGCGGCGCTCGCGGGAAGTTTCGTGATCGCGCCCGGCGAGACGTATGTGTCGCTGCTGTATTTTTCGACTCTTGCCTTCCTTCCGATCGTCCTATTGCGGCTGGTCATCCTGGTGCTCGGACTGTGGCCGATGCCGTCACGGGCGAGCACCAAGCGAATCCCCGATGCGGATCTGCCCGTGTATTCCATTCTGGTCCCGATGTTCCGCGAGAGCAGCGTTCTTCGCCAGCTCGTTGAGTCGATTGCGGCGTTGGACTATCCGCCGGCAAAGCTCGACGTGCTGCTGGTGCTGGAAAGCGTGGATACAGAGACGCTGCAAGCGGCCCGGGCACTGGAATTGCCGGGCTTTATGCGTGTGATCGTCGTTCCGGACAGCCAGCCGCGCACCAAGCCCAAGGCTCTGAATTACGCGCTCCAATTCGCGCGCGGCACGTTCGTCGTGGTGTTCGACGCGGAAGATATGCCGGAACCGGATCAGCTTCGCCGTGCTCTGGCGACGTTCCAGGCGAGCCCGGCGGAGACCGCGTGCTTGCAGGGACGGCTGAGCATACACAACACGGACGATGGCTGGTTGGTTCGCCAGTTCGCGCTCGAGTACGGGGTGCTGTTCGACGTCATTTTGCCGGGACTGGCGCGCCTGAACCTGCCAGTGCCGCTCGGTGGAACGTCCAACCACTTTCCGCGCGCCATCCTCGACCGATGGACGGGTTGGGATCCGTTCAATGTCACCGAGGATGCGGACCTGGGTATCAGGCTGCGACGGACCGGCAGCCGCATCGGTATGGTGGACTCCACGACCTGGGAGGAAGCGCCGTCGCGTTTCCGCATCTGGCTGACCCAACGCACCCGCTGGCTGAAAGGCTGGATGCAGACGTATCTCGTTCATACGCGTCTGCCCGGTCAGCTCTATCGCGATCTCGGGATTTTCGCGCTGATCGGTTTTCATCTCTATTCCGGCGGCGTGCTGCTGTCGGCCCTGGTATTTCCGATCTTCTGCGCGATGGTCGGCTTTGAACTCTGGAATGGCGGTTTGCTTATGCCTTCGCAGTCGGTGACGGACGATGCCATATGGGCGATCGCGATTTTCAACATTGCTGCGGCGTACTTCGGCACCGTGATCGCCACGATGATCGCTGCGATCCGGCAAGGGAAAGCAAGCCTCGCACTCGGAGCGTTCGCGATGCCTCTGTATTGGCTGTTGATCTCACTCGCCGCCTATCGGGCGCTGTACCAGTTGATGACCGCGCCGCATCGTTGGGAGAAGACCGAACACAAGCCGCGGGCTGTCCGGTTTCGGACATGACCGGTGCCGCCCCATTCGCTATCTTGCCGAACCGGCAGCAGTGAGGGGCCCGTGAGCGCATTCATCCTGGCCATTGATCAAGGCACGACATCGAGCCGCGCCATCGTGTTCGATGAAACCTATCGCATCCGCGGCGTCGGCCAGCAGGAGTTTCCGCAGCATTTTCCGCGTTCCGGGTGGGTCGAGCATGACCCGTTGGACTTATGGCGGACGACCGTCGAGACCATCCGAGCCGCGCTAGCTGCTGCTGGTTTGCCGGCTTCGGACATCGCAGCGGCAGGCATCACCAATCAACGCGAGACGACGCTGCTTTGGGAGCGTGACACGGGCCAACCGGTGGGACCGGCCATCGTGTGGCAGGATCGGCGTACGGCAGACGTCTGTGCCCGGCTCAAGGCGGATGGCGTCGAACCGGAAGTCACGGCGAAGACTGGACTTCTGCTCGATCCGTACTTCTCCGGCACCAAGTTGGCGTGGCTGCTGGATAACATCGAGGGCGCGCGAGACAAGGCCCAGCAAGGAAAGCTGGCGTTCGGCACTGTCGATTGCTGGCTGATCTGGAATCTCACCGGCGGCGCGGTTCATGCCACGGATGCGACCAACGCCTCGCGTACATTGCTCTACAACATTGCAACCGGTGAATGGGATGACGATCTGCTGCGAATTCTGCGCATTCCCGCATCGGTGCTGCCGGAGGTGCGTGACAGCGCCGCTGACTTCGGTTCGATCCGCGCCGATCTGTTCGGAGCCGCGATCCCGATTTGCGGCGTGGCGGGCGATCAGCAGGCCGCAACCGTCGGGCAGGCGTGCTTCGCGCCGGGCATGGTCAAATCGACCTACGGCACGGGCTGTTTCGCGGTGCTCAACACCGGCGCCGAGATGGTGCGCTCGCAAAACCGGCTACTGACGACTATTGCCTATCGCCTCGATGGCCGGACGACCTATGCCTTGGAGGGCTCGATCTTCATTGCGGGCGCGGCGGTGCAGTGGCTGCGCGATGGCTTGAAGATCATCCAAAAGGCCTCGCAGTCTGACGAGATGGCCGCCAAGGCCGATCCCAATCAGAATGTCTATCTGGTGCCCGCGTTCACCGGTCTCGGCGCGCCACATTGGGATGCCGATGCGCGCGGAGCGATCTACGGTCTGACGCGGAACACGGGTCCGAACGAGTTTGCGCGCGCCACGCTGGAGGCGGTTTGCTATCAGACGTGCGATCTGCTCGACGCGATGCGGCGCGATTGGCCCGGCGTGCGCGAGACAGTGCTGCGCGTCGACGGTGGCATGGTCGCCAGTGATCTCACCATGCAGTGGTTGGCGGACTTGCTCGACGCGCCCGTCGATCGCCCTGAGATTTTGGAAACCACGGCGCTGGGGGCGGCGTGGCTTGCGGGTCGCCAAGCGGGCGTCTGGCCGGGTGAAGAGGGTTTCGCCAAAGACTGGCGGTTGCAGCGCCGGTTCGAACCGCAGATGGATGCTGCAACCCGCTCACGAAAGCTCGCTGGTTGGCGT
>JAEYYQ010000524.1 GCA_023428365.1 Pseudomonadota bacterium
GTCAGTCGCAAAAATGCCGGTCGATGCGTAACCCAGACAGAGCCAGTAATCATTCGACAGCATGCAGGCCTTGGAAAATCCGGTGGTGCCGGAGGTGTACTGCAGGTTGAGGAGCTGATCGCGATGGCGCTGGATGTCTGGTGCAGTCTTGCCCCGTGCTTTATCCATCATATGGCGCCAGGATCGTGTGCCGTCGGTTCCGTGGTCGCCGATGACGATAATATTTGATCGCGGCAGGCGGACCTTCTCGAGCCCGCCAAGGTGGGACAGGAACTCCTCTTCCAGCACCATGAACGCGGCGTCCGAGGTTTGTAGGACGTACTCGACCTCCCTGGTCGTGTAAGTGGCGTTCACCGGGACCATGACGGCCTGCAGCCGCGAGAGCGCCAGCCAGGTGATTGGGAACTCCTCGATGTTCCACGCCATCACCGCGACATGCGTGCCTTTGCCAATTCCGATATCGGCAAAGGCTGCCGCGGCCGTCTCCACGGCTTCCAGAACCTCCGCCCAGGTTCGGGTGATACCATCATCTACGAAATGCCAGGCAGCCGCAGCGCCGCAACGCTGGATCGTATCGGCGAGAAGGTCAAAAACCGAATTGGGGAGCGGCAGTGCCTCTATGCGGCACGCCAATTCCTCCGGCTCCTCAATCCTGAAAGACGTAAACATGTAAAAAGCTTTCCGCGATAAAGCCGCGCGTGAGATGTTCTACCGGTGGCGTTGGCTCCGCGGCGCCTAAGAAATTTGAATAGCGTGACAGCCGCCGAGGTGGCGATCGATGAACCAGCGTGACTCCGAAAATCGATCTGCACAACCTCGATCATTCTATGACGCGCGAGGCAGGTCGCCTTCGGGGATGCAGGGCAATCTGCAGGCGCAATTTAACTCCCTGCGCCGCGCCGCAGCCTTAGCGGATCGGCCGGGCGGCAAGGCGATCGGAAGGTCGTGTCGATGCGTTGGGACTTTGCGGACAAGGACGACGCAGCGCCGACATGGCCGAAACACATGCACGTGCGCTGCGAAACCAACGATACGCGGCCGACCTCCAGACAAGTTATTGCGCATCGACTGGCATCCGGATGATAAACACCCTGATCTCCGGCATTACCGACCGGATGCCAGCGATCCTGCCACGCGAGGCTTGGCCAATCTGGTTGGGCGAGACCGCTGCACGCAGGCCGCTCCTCAGGGACGACGCTGTGGTGCCTGACAAGGGACCGTCGTGTAGCTACGAGCGTTTCTCTTACGTCGCGATCTAGACTAGTACCAGATGCGGTCGGTTAGGCTAAGCGTCGGTCCGCACGACCAGATCAGGCCACCGTTCCGGGAATTTACCCGGACACTCGCTGCCTGCATGCGCAGGAGTTGGGCCGGGTCGGCTGTGGCATGTCTACCGAATTGGGCTCAATGTTCGACAGCCACCTTTCGTAAGCGCCGCAGGAGGATATCCGGCATCGTCGCGACTGTGCCCTGAGGGAATTCGGCTCATAGGTGATGCACAACGTCCGCACGATCTCTTCGCTGTCTGGCTTCTTCCAGCTTTTGCAGATCCCAGCGACAGCAAACGACTCTCTATTTTGCCCATGGCATCGGGCTGCTTCACTTTCGATCCTTCGACCGCTTCCCATTCGTAAAGATAGGCCCCAGGCAGGGGCGCTTGGAGTGGGTCGAGCCAAACGACCGCACTGGGGCTACGCACCCGCAAGTCGTTCCTCGGGCTTCGCCTTACGATGCTGCGGCCAGTTTCGCGCTCTGGGCAAGTAGGTGCAGGCGACTGAACGATACGTCCACACTTGAACCGTTCGCCACACGGAACTCGATCGGTCAAACGATGGTTTCTCTTACAACATCGTAATCATGAAGGAGTTTACTATGAAGCTTACGATCTTAACCCATGTCGCGGCGGCAGCATTGATGGCGAGCGGTGCCGTTGCCCACGCCCAGACCGGCGGACAACAGCAACAGCCCGGCGGCAACTCAACGCAGCCTGGTATTCAGACGCCGAAAGGCGGAGGAGCGGGCAGCACCATGCAGCCGGGTGCCGGCAGTGCCCCACAAACCGACACTAACCGTAGCCAGAATGACCGCAAAATGCAGGGAAGTAGCGCTCAGGAGAAATCGAAGAACCGCCAGCAGGAGCGCGCCAGTGAACGCGAGCGCCCGAACAGTGATCGGCAAGCCGGTGATAAGCAGCGCGGCAAGGATCGCCAGCAGCAAGCTAAGGAGAAACCTTCTGGCGCAGCCGACAAAGGGGCTGGCGGTGGCGTCGGCACGAGGCCCGATCTCTCGACCGAACAGCGCACGACGATTCGCCAGCGGCTCAGCAGCGGACCCCGAGTAAACAACGTCAATTTCACAGTTTCAGTCGGCACGCGAATCCCGCGTAGCGTAAGTCTGAGTGTGCTTCCCGCGACGGTGATCGAAATCGTCCCGCAATATCGTGGCTATCGTTATGTGCTGGTTGGCGATCAAATCCTTATCGTGGACCCTGAAACGTTCGAGATTGTGTACGTAATCGACGCGTAATTTTAATGCGGTATCCCTCGTTTGTGGTTCCCGGTCTCGAATTGGTCGAGGCCGGTTTTTTGCTCTAAGCATCAACCTCAGCCTGCAATGGCGCCGTCCACTTGCCGCGCTCGGCGCACGGCGCTTCGGTGCTCTGCCGTTGGCACACTTTTTTGCGAGATTACTGCTCGGCCAATCCACAACGATCATCGCGATCGAGAAGGCTTCGTACGCAGCGCCCCAATTCCGATCCACTCACAGGCTTTTGCACGACCCGGACGTTATCCTCCAGCCCTTTATGAAAACGGTGCTCCGGGGGGCGCCGGTCATCAACATCACCGGCAATCCATGTCGAATCTCGCGAGCGCGTTTAGAGATGGCAACGCCATCAACGCCCGGCATGACAACGTCAGAAAGCAGGAGCGATATATTCTGATTATGCTGCATAGAGATGAGCCTTGAGCTCCCGGAGCACTCAGCACGTTGTAGTGCAATCCGCGGAAAACATCGCAAAGTAAGACCGGACATCGTCGTTGTCTTCGAAAACCAGGATTGTCTCACCTTGCGCGCTGTTGCCAAAATCTCTTCGTGATCTTCCTTGGATTGCCCGTCAACGGATATCAAGCGCGGCAAATAGATCGAAACGACGGTTCCGAAACCGGGTTCACTATGGATCCGAACGTGGCCGCCGGATTGTTTCACAAAGCCATAGACTAGGCTCAAGCCCGGTCCTGTGCATTGGCCGACTTCTTTTGTCGTGAACAACGGCTCGCACGCATGAGTCAATACGTCGTGCGTCATTCCATAGCCGGTGTCGGAGATGCTTATCTTGACGAACTGGCCAGGGGATAGGTCAAGATCGTAACGACAATAGTCTTCTTGCAGCGTCACATTTTCGGTTTCGACTGTCAGCTAGCCGCCATCGACTGCCAAACACGACGATCATCAGTGTTGGTCATAGATCGAAGTTGGAGGCAATTCACACTCGAAAGCTCACGCTTGCGCGGCGACGCGATTGGTGCCCGGCTCGTCCGCCACAGCGACCTGCACCACCACGTCGCCCCAATGTCGCTTCGGTCCTTGATCTACGGAGCGCTGAAGCGATCAACTAAGCTGCGTTAGCGACACGCCGTTGTACTGGCCGCTTGCAGATCAATCGTGAGCTTTCTGCACCCCTACCCTCGGAGCACTTCGCGCAGATTGGTGGAGAGCACTTCAAGGGCTGGGGATCGCGATGCGGATCGGCGATCTGCAATACACCCGGTTGGCGGTGACCGATCCGCAATCACCCATATGAGGTTGGTCACACGCCAATGAGCACATTGAGAGGTATAATGAGTGATCACATTACCATATACTGGCCCTCTAAAGCGGTCTGATTCCTTAGGTCACTACGACCACTGAGCGATCTTGCGTCCACAACGGTATAAGGGTGCTTCCCTTGAGCATCCGCACAATCCTTGGCACCGCGACTTCGGGCGTGTGAAGGCCGCTCGATACTGCATGAGACAAGCCAACCATGATACGTCGTAATAGTATAATCCGACCACCGCTCGAATTTGTCAGCGCTCAAACCGGTAGCGTTAAGAAATTCCAGCGCAGGAGAAACGTTGTGCATGAGTTAAGGAACTGCTCGTAGTTCTGAACGTTCTGCTACCAGATCGATCTGTTCGAGAACACCGAGCGCAAGATGGTAGCCGAGTCCGATCGTCAACGCAGATGCCTGATCCTCACTAATCCAACTTCGCCGACCGTTCGGCTTGGATCGTCAGCTTGAAAAACGTGTGCTCTGGCGGCCCGTTTTCTCACGACATTTTGTGGCCGCACCCCAATTGGTCTTCGTCAACGAAGGTCCCGGTTTAAGAGCGCTCGGACTGAGCGACCGCCCAAAGTAAGGAGAAAGTAATGCGTCACTTCTTCGTTCGGTTGTTAGTCATGGTGGCCGCACACGTCATACTGATCTCTATGGCGGTCCAGCTCTTTTCGTAGTTCAGTAGCGACTTGCTAGGATCTCAGTTAGTATCGGCGTCAGCAAAGCCTATGTCACGACTTTGGCCGTTGTCGCCTCTAACATAAAGGGCGCGCTGATCGGCCCCCGTTGAACGGTCCGGGTGGAATGTTGGTTCACAGCGCGTCCATCGGTTAGATGCGCTGGAGTGGTGCGGTGTAACTGGCTCAAATGTGTGATTTCAATGCAACCAAGAAGCCGTCCTCACTGGACTCCGCCGCGAAACGCGGCGGAGCCTCGTGACTCGCTGGTCACCAGCGTTTAGGCCTTGGGGAGAACCCGTTGACAGCGCAGAACGTTGGGCGGATACTTCTTGTCTAAAAGGGACGGGTACGCAAGCCCTCGTGATCAGTCAGACCATTGGCGATCACGAGGGTTTGTGCCGCGAATGACGACTGCTATCAGTCCACCCGGCCTGAAGCGACGACCAAAAGGCGCAACATCGCACCGATCGGCGCCAGGAGTTCGCGGAAACTCTAGTGCCGGAGGGGTCCGGCATGTGGGCCGACGCGGCGCATCATGAAGCAGCACGTCGGCCAATTGGCTACCCGACCCTCATTTGGAATTGCGAGGAGGAGCAAACCACGTTCCGCCGCTCGTTAAACCTTTGTCCAACAAATGTCATAGTTTCTATACATTGCGCCTATAGTTCTGAGTTTATTGTTGTATTGGGAGTTAATCGTCTGATGGGAGCGATCATATTGCGTTGCCCCAAAACTGGCGCTGAATACATGCTGGGTGTTGAGACAGACTAGGCAAGCTTCGGCAACCTGCCGGATAACACGATGACAGGCCACTGCCCACACGGAAGTGATCATAATTGGCGGTCTGCAGCGCGATTATCCGCAGACGCTACGCCGTGTATTCCTGGTACTCAAAGTCTCCTAACTTTAACTTGAACTCCCACGGAACAGGTGCATGCTACGTACTGTCTCGGTCTCGAGGATGCGGTCGCATGAGCTCGTGTTGCGTGTATTGGGGACGATGAGCCTCTCCTTGCCCTCGATCTTATCGAGCATCTGCGGGAGGTCGGCTTCCTGGTCACGGCCCCGTCATCACCTCCAAGGAAGCGTTCAACCTCTTACACTCCAAGACGATTTGTTAGGCCATCATTAGCTATAGGCGTGGGGCCGAGAACAGCTTGGCAATAGCCGATGCCTTGAGCGCCGCAAACATACCCTTCCTCTTCTCTACGTTCGACATGGCATGCGTGGCGCTGGCCTGCTCCCCTGAAGTGGCTCCAGGTTGACTGAGCGAATCTGGCTATTTCCAACCTCGAACGAGGAGACAAGGAAATGGCACGGAAACGGTACACGACGGAGCAGATCATCGGGCTTCTGCGCGAAGCGGAGGTGCGCATTGGGCAAGGAGAGGCGATCGGCACGATTTGCCGTGGACTGGGGATTGCCGATCAGACCTACTACCGGTGGCGCCGGGAGTACGGCGGCCTGAAACTCGACCAGGCCAAGCGGCTGAAGGATCTCGAGCGCGAGAATGAACGGCTGAAGAAGGCGGTCTCCGAGCTGACGCTCGACAAGCTGATCCTGAAGGAAGCCATCGAGGGAAATGTATGGTTCGCCCCGTCCGTGCAAGGGACGTGAAAGGTCGCCGAGAGCAGTCTGCGTAAATGTATCCGGCCTCTCGCGAGTGGGCTGCGGTTGCAGCCAGGCCATGATGAGATCTGCACGCGTCGTTCCCAATTAAATACTCCGGGCAGATGGCCCGCTTTCGCCGACAGGGCTTACGACACGTCGATCAACGCTCTCGTCATCGGTCCTCGAACCTCGCAAACTGATGCCAGCGCATCGCAAAGACGATAACCCCAAGCCAATCCAGAAAACTAGTAAATGTATCGAACATAGCAACGCGAACCTGATCGCCTGAATACTGATTTGTTGGTGGAGTGTCATCTTCGGGCAATTAGCGGCGGACTAGACATGTTGGGTGGAATGCTAGCCCATCATCCTGGGCCGTGTCACAGGTTCGCGGCCCAGCCAAGCCAAAGCCCAAGAGGCATCGTTGCTTCATCGGTCTCATGACCGCAACGGTACCAAGGGCAGTGCCTTGCGGATCGAATTCCCTTTCTGATGCCTCTATCAGCGATAATCGCTACATCACCTTTTTCCACATTGGCAATCTCGCAGAGGTTGCGGCACCGTCAAGAGCGTATCCGCCGTGGTTGAAGGCCTGTACTGGGCGGCGTCCGTCTTTACACCCGCGATGGCATCGGCCCACGTTATCCTCGTGAAGAAGCCGGCAGCCGCGCAGGCTGCTCTTTGGCCATGGATCGAACGCGCGGCCAAACGCATGGCGCATCGTAATCTACTCGCGACGGCCCTCGCCAACAAACTTGCGCGCATCGCGTGGGCGGTTCTGGCTCGCGGACATTCGTATCGGCCGATAGCTAACCTGCACAGCGTAACGAGATGCTCGGGTCCACCATAGGATGGCCGCCACCCCGCTCTGCCACCGTCGCTCACCAATCTTTGTGAGCGACGGTGGCTCCGCAGGGTGGCTTCTCATAGCCCTTCACCACTTCGAAGTAGCTGAGCAACAAAACTAGAAGATCACCGCTTCCCGCCGAGGTCTGCAAGACGATCATCAAGATGGACGAACGGTCTGCCCGTCGCACCCTTCAGGCTGAGCAGAGTGCCTCCCAAACTTGGCCGGGCCGAGCCCTATGCTCACAACCCGCGCCGCGCGTACTAACGGGTTGTTAGCCCGCCTTTATCGCCGCGACCGGCGAAAAGGAACTAGCCCGGCTTGCCCCGTGAAACGCAGGTGCGCGTAGATGGCCTGTCGAGTCTGATCAACCCGCTCGAACTGTACCGGCCGCCCCGTCTCCTTCTGGCGAATGGTTTCCGGTCCATCGCGAAACCGCTGGGAGCGACGTCATCGATGCGTACCGCGACGTCGCAGTCTCGAAGTTTGCTGTCGATGGCCAAATCGGAGAGAGCAAGATAGCGTTTTTGCCCTCAATTTGGAGTTTGTTCTGATCGACCAGACGTGACTCGGCCTGAGCTGCTGTTTTTGCGCCGACAAGCTTCCCTTTGTTCCACGGAACGCGAACTGGCTTGACGAGTGAATTGGCGTGTTCCTGTTCCATTGTCTATCTCCTTTCTAGAGAGACGAATGCCATTCGCTCGTGAGGGCCACATTAACCGACCTGGCGGATGCTATTGGGCCAATTCTTCGTTGGCTTGGTTTTTCCGAGCGCCAATTTTGATCCCAACCGGACTTCAAGCTGAGGGGCATCGGCGCTGCTGAGATCAGCGCCAAGAAGCCAGCGGTGTTAACCGTCAAGACATGGGCGTTGAGAGATCGCAATAGCCCGAGAGCCGACATGGGGATTTGGTCGCGATGGTCAATTGAGGACTTCTGGTTGGAGGAACCTAAAGTCGCGTTCGGCGTTACTGGATTCGGGTGCGTCAGACGCGGGGGGGCATCGCCTTGAGAGCACGGCAATTTGGCGAAGAAGATCATCCTGGGACTTTGCTCCGTAGAGTTGTCCTTCCTGCTTTGGAATTGTCAGTCCGCGATGCCGCGAGAGATCTTGGCGTGACCCGCCAGACTCTGCATCGCGTCTGCGCTGGGAGCGCGGCCTTGTCGCCCGATATGGCCATGCGGCTCGAAAAGCTTTGCGGGGTCCCTTGGCAATTCTGGCTAGAGCGTCAGCATGCGTATGAGGTGCAACGCACATTGAGCGTCAAACAAGAGCTCATCTCCCGGATACCGTCGCGCCCACTCCCCGAGGCTGTCATGAAGCAAATCGGAGCACGGCGTGACAGTTAGCGCAGAGATAGCTTCGACGGGTATTGGGGGCCTAGACGACATACTGGGTGGCGGCTTGACCCGAGGTCACGTCTTCCTGCTCGAGGGCACGCCAGGTACGGGCAAGACGACGATAGCACT